>JAISRN010000146.1 GCA_031273605.1 Spirochaetales bacterium
AAGTGAATGTGATTATTTTATAACAACCGATGGAAAATTGATTAAAAAATTAAGTAAAAAGGAAATTGGCAGGCTTAAAATAATAAATCCTATTGATTTTATCAGAGAAACAGGAGAAGACTATGAGGAATGAAATGATGTTAAGAGTTGAAGCTATGGATGTATTAATAAAAGCTCTCGGTGAAATAGATGCGGAGCGTTTTATAAGTATAATAAAGAGTGATAATTTTGACTATACAGAATGGCGAAGAAAGTTGTGGAAAGATAAAACTATTGATGAAATATATAACATGGGTGTAAAATTTGAAAAAACAAAGGCGGACTTGTAATTTTTTTGTGAGATTTGGGGCCGATAAAAAGCGGTTATCTTCCCTCCCCTTTCCCCGTCCGTGCTGTCTGTGGTTCTCCCTTCTTCCGTCCTATGGGGTTTAGCGGAAAAGCCCCGCAATTTCCCGCTTGTAGAGTTTGTTCACCACGTCCCGCTTGATCTTCTGGGACAGGGTCAGTTCCCGGCCTTCAACCCAGGGACGCTCCAGCAGGCTGAACCGGTATATCCGCTCAAAATTCTTAAAGCCGTTGGCGGGGCTGATCAAACTTTGAATTTCCTGGTTAAAGATATCCATAATGGCGGGGTCCTTTAAAAGGGTAACGCCGTCCACAAAGGTCATTCCCTCCTGCAGGGCGTAGTTCTCCACCCTTTCCAGGGAGGGAACAATCAGTACCCCCAGGAACTTTTGATCCTGCCCCACCACCATGGCCTGCTCGATGTAGGGCGACTGGACGAGTTTTTCTTCGATGGGGACGGGCTCCACGTTTTCCCCCCCGGTGAGGACAATCGTGTCTTTTTCCCTTCCCAGGATTTTAAATTCCTCATTAACGGTGCACATGGCAATGTCCCCGGTGTTAAGCCAGCCGTCTTTCAGCACCTCCCCGGTTTTTTCCGGCTGTTTGAAGTAGCCCAGCATCAAGTGGTCCGATTTGAGGTGGAGAACCCCCTTTCTTCCCGGCCCCAGGGCCCGGCCGTCCTTGCTTAGAATCCGCCACTCAATATCGGTAAAGAGGGGTCCGATGGTGCCCGCGGTGGGTTTGTTGTGAATCCTCACCGCCACCACCGGGCCGGCTTCGGTAAGGCCGTAGCCCTCCAGCACCTTAACGCCGATGGCCTGAAAGAAGCTGTCGATGTAGTCCGCCAGGGCGCCCCCTCCGGAAATGCCCGCAATAAACCGGCCCCCCAGTTTGTTCTTAATTTTGGCGTAAACCAGAAGGTTAAAGAGGCCCCGGATGGGGGTGAGAAGGACCAGGGGAATGAGGCTTACCGCCATGTCGAGGATCATGTTCCTGGGCCTGAACTGGGGGTAAAGGCCGGAAAAGGTATTCCAAAAGTAGGTGTGCATCTGTCCGGCTTTTATGGCCACATCAAAGATCTTTTTCACCAGGGGGCTTGAGTTTTCCATCTGCCGGTAAACCCCCGTCCGGACCGCTTCCCAAATGCGGGGTACCGAGGTCATCCAATGGGGGCGGACCGCCGCCAGATCGGCCATGAGAATGGAACCCACGGGGCGGCTGTAGGCCAGGGCCAGGCCCTTGCAGGCGCAGATATAGGTAATGGCCCGTTCATAGGCGTGCCAGATGGGAAGAACCGTAAGCAGGATGTGTCCCGGCATCAGGGGGAGGTGCCTTTGAACGTGATCCACCTGAAAAAGAAAGGAGTAGTGGGTAAGCATGACCCCCTTGGGGGTTCCCGTGGTGCCGGAGGTGTAGAGGATGGTGGCCAGGTCCTTGCCGGAACCCTTGGCCAGTTCCCGTTCCACCAGATCGCCCCGGGTTTTAAGCTCCTCCGCCCCCAGGGCCCGGATATGATCCAGGGTGTAAACCTCGACCCCCGCCGGGGCTTCCGGAAGCTCCTCCCCGCTTTCCATAAGGATAAGCCGTTTGAGCCGGGGCGCCTTATCCGGAGATTTGAGGAATTTATCGGCCTGGGCCGGGTTGGCGGCAATCATGGTTTCACATTCCCCGTGGTCCAGAATGTAGAGGATCTCCTCCGCGGTGGAATCGCAGCCCCGGGGAACATCCACCGCCCCCAGGGAGAGAAGGGTAAAATCGCATAAGAGCCATTCCTTGCTGTTGTCCGCGATGATGCCCACGTGCTGGCCCCGTTCTATGCCGACCGCCAGGAAACCCATTCCCAGGACCTTGCTTTCCCGGTAAAATTGGGAATAACTGGTGGGGATAAATTCTTTTTTTTGATTTTTTTGCAGGGTAATCGGAAGATCGGGGTACCTCTCGATGATGGTTTTCATTCTTTGGGGAACCGTATCGTACTGGGGCATAAAAAAACTCCTCATTCTGTTTAAACTGACAAACCTTGAAAATAACTCAGCAAAAGCACGGTAAAATTATACAGCCCGTGGGTAATGGCGGCAAGGTGGAGACTCCGGTAGCGCAAAAAGAGCCCCCCGAAGAACACCCCCAGGGCAAAGGTTACCACAAACCCCGGCAGGCCCTGGTACAAATGGCCGGAGGCAAAGAGCAGGCTGATAAGAAAAATTATCCCGGACCGGGGCCAGCCGGAAAGTTCCAGCCGGGTAAAAAGGTAGGCCCGGAAGTAAATTTCCTCATGGTAGCCGATGGCCAGACAGACCAGAAGGACCAGGGGCCAGGCCGCCGGATTGACGTAGGACCAGGAAAGAGTCTCCCAAAAGACATCTACTTCCGATAATGGAAAGAGGGTAAGGAGAATCTCCGGGAGAATGAGAAAGAGGAAAACCCCCGCCAGGGAGGGAAGAATCAGGGCCAGGTCCCGTTTCGTCAACCTCCCCAGGCCAAAAACCCTCCGGGGAATGGCTTGTTCCCTGTCGATCAGGTAAAAAACCAGCCATATCTGGGGAAAAATCGTGATCAGGTAGAGCCAGAGGAGGGAGGGCGAGTTGAACAGGGCGTCCTCCAGGCCGCCTAAGAAGGGGGAGAGGTAGCCGGGAAGAAAAAACAGCCAAAAGAGGAGGACCGGTTCCCAGGGGCCGGCGGCGGAAAAGGACTTAAGGCTTGGGGTTTTCATGTCCCTACTATAAGCGAAAAAGAGAGTTATTTTAAGCTTTTTCCGCCGGATTTTGACAAAAAAACCATAAGCGGGTATATTTATGGTGAGCCAGTATTAAGGGAGACAAAGATGAAAAAAATCCTATCCATCGCGGTTTTGGCCGGTTTGCTGCTTAACTTTGCCGCGGCCCAAAGCAACCCTGCCCTGGTGGAGGCCTTTCAGCGAAACTTTACCCGGGGCAGCCTTTCGGCCAAGATAGAAGTTTTGCAGGATTCCCTCAACTACCCCGAAACCGACTGGAGTTCCCTTTACCTGCTGTCCCTGGATTTTGTTACCCGGAACATTTCCATCCTGCTTAACGATAACCTGGCCCGGGAGCTTACCAACCTCACCATCCGGCTGATCCGGCTGAGCGGGGAAGAGGGCGCCTCCGGGCGTCCTCCCGGGGGCAATCCCGCGGAGGCCCTGTGGTCCCTCTTTAATGTTTACGGCGATATTTCCATTCAGCAGGAGATTCTCAGTACCCTGGCGGTTATTGCCCACAGGGAGCCCCGGATTCTGGAAAACCTAAACCGCTGGGCAGAGGGACGGAATAATCTTTACCGGGCGGGGCAGCCGGTTAATCTGGACCTCCTGGGGGAGGCCTTCGTTACCCTGGGGAAAATCGGGGATGAGTCTTCCTTCCCCATCCTCTTTGCCGCCTCCACCATCGCCTATCCCCAGGAGGTGAAGCAAAAGGCCGAGGACGCCCTGCGCCAGGTGGTGGCGGAGGATTACCGGCAGATGGTGGGGGCGATTCTTCAGAACAGCCCCCTGCCGGAGAAGATTGCCGTTTTGGACTACGTCGCCGGGGAATCCAAGATTCCCGAGGGCGACAAAGCCTGGATTGCCCGGCGGGCCCTCCAGACCGGCCTGGTGCTTTCCCCCCAAAGTACCGAGGAGCAAAGCCGGATCTTCGAATTCCAAAACCGGGCGGCGATTCTCCTAACCTCCTATCCCGCCCCGGAGGGGGCTAACGATCTCGTCCGCCATTTTGACACCCTTCTCCTGGCCATTGACCGGGGGCTGGCCCCGGCGGGTTATCTGATAAACGCTATTGAAGCCCTGGGGCGTTCCGGCGCCCGTGAAGCGGCAGAACGTCTGACCCTGTACCTAGAGTTAGTGAATTTATATACTGAAAATGGGCAGACGGTAGACCCGGGGGTGGTTATGGCGGTTATTCACAGTTTAAGCCTCCTGGGAGACCGGATCTCCTTTGATTACCTCCTCTATGTCCGCTACCTGAGCTATCCCGAGGAGATCAAAGAAGCCGCCCGGGAGGCTTTGGATAATCTTAAACGGGATTAAAAACGGTCTAAAACTCTTCTTTCCCCTCAGGTTTCCCTGGAGCATCGGGGTACCCCTCCTGCTTGCCCGGATTCTTCCCCCGGAGGGAACCCTTTGCCTGGCCGCCCTGGTTTTAGCCGCCGGGGTGGTCCGGGGATTTTGCAGTCTTCTCCGCCGCAGGTCCGGTCTTCCCCCCCTGGGGTACCTGGGCTTTGCCGCCTGCCTCCTCCTCTCCCTGGCCTTAACGGGCCCCGCCGGGGTTCCCTGGGACCTTAACCCTCAAAAAAGCTACTTTTATCCCCCCTTCCCCCCGGACCGGATCACCCAGGTCCGGGGAAGGCTCCTGGGGGATTCCCGCCCCCTCACCGGGGACCGGACCCTGCTGACCCTGGACCAGGTTTTTTGCCTGGACCGGGAGGGAAACCGGGGCAGCGCCGCGGGAACCCTGGGGGTGATTCTTCCCGGAGAGGCGGCGCTTTACCGGGGAACCCCGGTGGAGTTTGAGGGAAGGCTTTCCGCCGGGGAGGAAGGGGGGGGCCTCTTTTTGGCCCGCCTCCCGGACCCCGGATGGGAAGAAGGGGGAGCGCCGGAGGAAGCCGGCCTTAGGCTGCGCCGGAGGATTTTACGCTGGGAAAGGGCAAAACTGGACTCCCTGGGGGAGGCGGGGGGGCTGATCCAGGCCCTCCTCTTTGGCCTTAGGGACGATCTGGACGGGGCTTTGCTTTTTCAGTTTCGCCGGGCCGGGGTCATGCACATCCTGGCCCTATCGGGGATGCACCTGGGCTTCCTGGCCGCCTTTCTCTCCTTCCTGCTGCGTCCCCTGGGGCAGAGAGTTGTCCGTCCGGGAATCCTTCTTTTTTTCGTCTTTTACCTGTTCCTCACGGGCTTTTCGGTTTCCCTGTTCCGGGCGGCGGTGATGTCCGGGCTTTACTACCTGGCTCAGGTGAGGACCGGCCGGGCGGAGGCCCTCAAGGTCTGGGGGACGAGCTTTATCCTTTGCTTTTTGGTTAACCCCTCCGGCTTATCCGGTCCGGGATTTCAGCTTACCTTCGCCGCCCTGGGGGGAATCCTGATTTTGGGCCTCCCCTTAAGCCGGGACCTCCGGGGGGTCCTCCCCGGTTTTGCCGCCTCCCCGGTGGGGGTCAGCCTGGGCGCCCAGGGGGCCAGCCTGCCCTTTCTTATTTACCACTTTGGGGCCTTTGCCCCCGCCGGGCTGGTCTGCGGCCTGCTGTTGAGCCCCCTGATTGGGGTTTTTATGGCCCTGGGGCTTGTCTTTCTCCTCCTTCCCGATCCCGGCGTCCTAGCCTTCCGGCTGGGGGTCCGGCTTCCCCGCGGCGCGGCCTTCCTCTACGACGGGTTTCAGAACCTCCTCCAGGGGGTTTACCGGCTCATCCAGGAAACGGCGGCCTTCTTTTCCGGGTTTCCCGAAGTGGCGGTTTCTCCGGACCGGCGGGGCGGGGTGATTGCCATTTTTGCCCTAATCTGGCTTATTATAATCCTGGGGGAGGCCTATGACGCCGAAAGGGGAAGAACTCAACTACGACTCGCCGCGGCGGCTGCAAGAACTTCTTGCCCGCCGGGGCCTGGGGATGAGTAAGAGCCGGGGGCAGAATTTCCTGGTTAATCCGGGGGTACGGAAAAAGATCCTGGACATCCTGGACCCCCGGGAGGGGGAGAGTTTTTGGGAAATCGGCCCCGGCCTGGGGGCCATGACCGGGGAGCTTTTGGAACGGCTGGGCCAGGGGAGCCGGGTAACGGCCTTTGAAATTGATCACGGCTTTGCGGAATTTCTCCGGGAACGCTGGGACGGCCGGGAGGGCTTTGTTTTGCAGGAGGGGGATTTTTTTAAGCTCTGGCCTCCCCTGGCGGCCTCCCAAGGCTTTCCCCAAGGCATCCTGGGGAACCTGCCCTACAACTCAGGCTCCGCCATGCTGGGGGGGCTTCTCCGGACCCCCGGTTTTTCCTCCCGCCTGGTTTTAACCCTCCCCAGGGAAACGGTCCGGCGGATCTGCGCCTCCCCCGGTTCCCCCGATTATTCGGGGTTTTCGGTCCTCTGCGCTTTTACCTGCCGGGCGGTGTGCCACGGGGATGTGCAGCCCGGCTCTTTTTATCCGGTTCCCCGGATCATCTCCGCCGTGGCGGCCCTCTATCCCCGGCCGGCCTTTCCGGAGGCGGACCGGGGGATATTCTTTGACCTCCTGGAAGATGGTTTTGCCTCCCGGCGCAAAACCTTAAAAAACAATCTCCTCCGGGGCCGGCTTTCCCGCCGGTTTTCCCGGGAGGTTCTCCTGCAGGCCCTGGCCGCCCGGAAACTGGAAGGGGTTAGGATGGAAGAACTGGGGGTGGAAGAACTGGTCCGGCTTTGCGAAGAGCTCCAGCGGGGCGGGGAGGGGATTCCATCTCCAAAGGGCGGCGGGGCATGAAGGGGGGGCTGCCATTAATGGATGCCGAAAGGCGGGGCGGTGAAAACGAGGACTACCTAACCAGGCAGTTGATAACCTGCCTGGGGAACAAGAGGGCCCTGCTGGATTTTATCGGCGGGGGGGTTAGAAAGGTTCAAAAAAGATTAAACAAAAAAAAACTTGCGGCCTTTGACGTTTTTAGCGGTTCGGGCATTGTGGCCCGTTTTCTTAAACAATATTCCCGATTATTAATTGCCAATGATCTTGAAAAATATTCGGCTGTTATAAATCAGTGCTATCTGTCAAATAAGGATGATTTGGATATAAATAAATTAAAAAAGTACTACGAAAAAATAAATAATTATTTATCAAAGGGAGAGCTAAAAAAGGGAATTATTTCGGAATTATACGCCCCGGAGGATGAATCTAACATAAAACCGGAGGACAGGGTTTTTTATACGGTTAAAAACGCCATGTACATTGACACGGCAAGGCGCCTTATTGCGGAAATTCCCGAATTTTATCAAAAATATTTTATTGCCCCCCTGTTGTCCGAAGCATCGATCCATGCCAATACATCGGGGGTGTTTAAGGGTTTTTATAAAAACAAAGAAACCGGAATTGGCCAGTTTGGGGGAAAAAACAGAAACGCCCTCTTGCGGATTACCGGGGACATCCGGCTGCCCTTTCCCGTGTTCAGTAATTTTAATGCCGATGTGCTGGTTTTCTCAGGGGACGCCAACAAGGTTATTCAGGAGGCGCCGGAAACGGACCTTGCCTATCTGGATCCCCCTTACAATCAGCATCCCTACGGCTCCAATTATTTTATGCTTAATTTAATTGTTGATTATAACTATCCTGAACGGACAAGTAAAATTTCAGGCATCCCCGAAGGCTGGAACAGGTCGCAATACAATAAACCCTCCGGCGCCCTGTCCGCGTTAACCCGGTTAGTTGCGGAAATTAAAGCCAAGTATGTTTTAATATCTTTTAATTCGGAGGGTTTTATCGGGCTTGAGGAAATGAAAAGAATGTTAAAAAAAATCGGAAAAATCGAAGTGCTGGAAACACGGTACAACGCCTTTAAGGGCAGCCGGAACCTGAAGAGCCGGGAAATCCACGTAAAAGAGTACCTCTATCTGCTTGAAAAATGAGCCCCCTTAAAAAGTTTTGCCGGGGCCTTGAGCGAACCGGCAAAGTAGGGTATGGTCAATCCATGCGGGAAATCTACCTCGACTGGGCCGCCTCCGCCCTTCCTGACCGGGAGGCCCATAAGGCCGGCTTGGAGGGGGCTCTTAAAAATTTTGGCAACCCTTCGTCCCCCCACCGGTGCGGAAGGCGGGCTGCCGAAGCCCTGGAGGAATGTCGGCGGTCCCTGGCGGAGAATTTAGGGATAGAGGACCGCCAGCTCATCTTTACCTCCGGGGGGACTGAGTCCAACAACTTGATTTTTAATTCCCTCCTCTTAAACCGCCGGGCCGGACGGGAAGCCTCCTCCGGTACGGAAGACGGGCCGCCCCTGGTGGTTCTCTCGGGGTACGAGCACCCCTCGGTGTGGGAACCGGCCAGGCTTTTGTCCCAGGCGGGGTTTAGGGTTCTCACGGTGGACCTTGGGAAGGACGGGCGGTTTGATCTGACGAAACTGCGGGGGGCCCTGGAACAAAACCCGGTTCTGGTAAGCGTGATGGGAGTCAACAATGAAACCGGCCTGCGCTCCCCCCTGGGGGAGATTGGCGCCTTGATTCGGGAGAAGGAAAGGGGAAGACGGATTTTTTTTCACAGCGATCTGGTGCAGGCCTGGGGGGGGGAAAGGCCCGGCCTTAAAAGCTGGGATCTGGACGCCGCCTCCTTTTCCGGCCACAAGCTGGGGGCCCCCAAGGGAACCGGCCTTCTCTACCTGCGGGCCCCGGAACCCCGGCTTAACCGGGGCGGCGGACAGGAACAGGGGGTCCGCAGCGGAACCGAAAACCTTCCCGGCGCCCTGGCCCTGGCGGAGGCGGTCCGCCGGCGCTCCGCCGGTTTGGAGGCGGATATTAAAAAGGCCGGGGAAATTAAATATTTTTTCATTGAAGGGCTTACCCTGATGGGCGCTTCCCTGTCCGCCCCCATTGCGGCCCTGACCGGAAAAGATTACAGCCCCTGGATTCTCTGGGCTTCCTTTCCCCCCCTCCCCGGGGAGGTACTGGCCCGGGCCCTGGATGACCGCTCGGTGCGGGTATCCACGGGAAGCGCCTGCGCGTCCCGGGGCCCCCGGAACTACCGGGTTACCCGGGCTTTGGGAATTCCCGATGAGCTGGCTTTTTCGGCTCTCCGCCTTTCCTGGGGGCCGGAAACCAGGGAAGAGGAAGCCCTGGCCTTTCTTTTAATTTTGAAAAAAACGCTGCGGGCTTTAGCCATTCCCCTAAAACCCCCGGCCGCCGGAGCCATAAAATGAATGACAATTTAAAAGAATCCGGCGCCGCTAAAGAATCCCCTTCCGGCGGTTCGACATTGCCGGCGTTGCCGGCGCTGTCGGCGCTGCCAACGGCGGCGGAAACCCAAACCTACCTGATCCGGGTGGGGGAGCTCTCCCTAAAAGGGGATAACCGCCCTTTCTTTGAACACAAACTAAAGGGCCACATCAAGTTTCGGCTCAGGCGGACCCCCAGCCGCTGGACCGGAACCCAGGGCCGCTTTTACCTGACCGCGGGAAAGGATAAGGCCGGGGCGGTGGAAAAAGTGCTCTCCTCCGCCTTTGGGGTTCACTCCTTTTCCCGCTGCCTAAAGCGGCCCAAGGACCCGGAGGCCATAGTCCGGGCGGCGGTGGACCTGGCGGGGGAGTTCCTTCCCCTGGGCAGTACCTTTAAGGTGGAAACCCGCCGGGCGGATAAAAGTTTTCCGTTAAACTCCTACGAGCTGGCCTGCCTGCTGGGGGACGCCATCCGCGCCGCCTACCCCGGACTCAAGGCCCGCATGACGGCCCCCCACTGGGTTCTCCATGCGGAAATCCGGGAAACCGCGGTGCTCTTTGGGCCGCCCCTGCCGGGTCTGGGGGGGCTGCCGGTGGGTTCCGCGGGGAGGGGGCTGGTACTGCTTTCCGGGGGAATCGATTCTCCGGTGGCGGCCTGGCTTATGGCCAAGCGGGGCCTGAAGGTGGATGCGGTGTACTTTCACGCCTACCCCTTTACCTCCGACGAGGCCAAGGAAAAGGTCAGAGCCCTGGCCAACATTTTAAGTCCCGCCCTGGGGGGGCTCAATCTTTACGTGGTTCCCTGGACCGAAGCGGAGCTCCGGATTCAGGACCGGGGGCCGGAAAACGAGGCCACCCTTCTCATGCGCTCCGCCATGGTGCGGACCGCCGAAGCTCTGGCCCTTCAAAAAGACCGGGGCTGCCTGATTACCGGGGAGTCCCTTTCCCAGGTGGCAAGCCAAACCCTGCCGGCCTTAGGCTGGACCAACCGGGCGGCCCGGGAGCTCCCCATTTTTAGGCCCCTTATCGGCATGGACAAGGAGGAGATCATCACCCTGGCAAAAAAAATCGGAACCTACCCCGTTTCCATTCTGCCCTATCCGGACTGCTGCGCGGTTTTCTCTCCCCGGCATCCGGTAACCCAGCCCAAGCGGGACCGCCTTGAGGAGTCATACCGGAACCTGGAAATCGAGGAAATTTTGGATCGGGCAATTCGGGACACAGAGCGCATTTATCTTCCGCCCCTTGGGCAATAATTATTTTATGATGACAGGAGCCAAAAATGAAAGCCTTTATTACCGTCATCGGCAGGGATCGCATTGGAATCATCGCCGAAATTTCCGCCGCCCTGGCGGAAAACCGGATCAATATTTTAGATATTAATCAAACGGTTATGGCCGAAACTTTTACCATGATCATGATGGTGGACATAAGCCTTTCCGAAAAACCCTTCTCGGAACTTCAAACCCTTTTGGACGAACTGGGGGAACAACTTAAACTGTCGATCCAAATTCAGCATGAAGATATTTTTAATTCTATGCACCGGATTTAGGAGAAAAATATGCTGCTGCCCCAGGAAATTCTTGAAACCCAGCGGATGATTCGGGATCAACATCTTGATATCCGCACTATCACTATGGGCATCTCTTTGCGGGATTGCTGCCATCCTGATCCTGATGAATGCTGCCGCCTTATTTACAATAAAATCACCGCCCTGGCGGCCAACCTGGTGGATGTGGCTCAGGAAATATCATTTAAGTACGGCATACCCATTATTAACAAAAGAATTGCCGTTACCCCTATAGCCCTGGTGGCCGAATCCTGCCGCCTGGATTCTTATCTTCCCCTGGCCCAAACCCTGGACAGGGCCGCCGGAGAGCTGGGGATTAACTTTATCGGCGGTTTTTCCGCCCTGGTTCACAAGGGGTTTACCCGGGGCGACCGGATCTTGTTTAACAGCCTGCCGGAAAGCCTGGCGGGTACCCAAAGGGTTTGCGCTTCGGTAAACCTGGCCAGTACCCGGTCCGGAATTAACATGGATGCCGTTGCAGAAATGGGAAGGATTTTAAAAAAAACCGCCGCCCTCACGGGGGATAAAAACGGCCTGGGCTGCGCGAAACTGGTGGTGTTTGCCAATGCCCCCGAGGACAACCCCTTTATGGCCGGAGCCTTTCATGGGACCGGTGAAGGGGAATCGGTGATCAATGTGGGGGTCTCCGGCCCCGGAGTCGTGGCGGCGGCTTTGCGGCAGGCCGAAGGAAAGGATTTTGGGGTGGTGAGCGAAACCATAAAAAAGGCCGCCTTTAAGATTACCCGGATGGGGGAACTGGTGGCCCGGGAGGCCTCCGCCCGGCTGGGGGTTCCCTTCGGCATCGTCGACCTTTCCCTGGCCCCCACCCCGGCCCGGGGGGACAGCGTCGCCCACATTCTGGAAGAGATGGGGCTGGAACGCTGCGGCGCCCACGGTTCCACCGCGGCCCTGGCCCTTTTAAATGACGCGGTTAAAAAGGGGGGCGCCATGGCCTCTTCCTATGTGGGGGGGCTTTCCGGGGCCTTTATCCCCGTAAGCGAGGACGCCGGGATGATCCGGGCCGCCGCGGAGGGCGCCCTTACCCTGGAAAAGCTGGAAGCCATGACCTGCGTCTGCTCGGTGGGGCTTGATATGATTGCCCTTCCGGGGGATACCCCGGCCTCGACCCTGGCGGCCATCATTGCCGATGAAGCGGCCATTGGGGTCATCAACAATAAAACCACCGCGGTGCGAATCATTCCGGTTCCCGGCAAAAAAGTAGGGGACATGGCGGAGTTTGGCGGGCTCTTGGGCCGGGCGCCGGTGATGGGGGTAAAAAACTACAGCAGCGAAACTTTTATTGCCCGGGGGGGAAGGATACCCGCTCCCCTTAATGCCCTGAGGAATTGAGGGAAGCCCTCCCTATGCCGGATAGTTTAGGCTCTCCTTTCCGGGGTTTTCCAGGGCCGCCCCGTAACGGGCCGCTTCCCATTTGGCCATGTTCAGGTTTTGCTCCGAATAGTTACCGCACTCCGCCGGGCTTGCCCCGGGGATAGGCCCCTCAAAGGCAGCGATCCACTCCGTCAGTTCCCGGATCAGGGGCAAAATCTCAGGGGATGTCCTTCTTCCCTCCAGGATCAGATAAAACCCCGTACGGCATCCCATGGGCCCGAAGTAGACGGTTTTATCCGCCCATTCCTTATGGGACCGCAGAAAGGTCGCCCCCAGATGCTCAATGGTATGCAGGGCCGGCATATCAATCACCGGCTCCTTATTGGGCTCCTTAAAGCGCAGGTCGAAGGTGGTAAGTTCGGTATCCCCGAATTTGTCCTGCCGGGATACGTAAAGCCCCGGTTTCAGCCGCAGATGATCCACCTGAAAACTCGCGATTTTTTTCATAATTTCTCCTGTAATGAATCACCGGTCAAGTTTATCCTGATTCCAGTCCCGCAGAATGCGCCGCACAATTTCCCCGGAGTGTTTTGATGCGATGGGTAAAAACTCGTCGTGGGCAAGGGGCGATTCTGTTCCGGTAACGTCCGAGATAGCGCGGATGACCAAACAGGGGACCGAAAGGAGTCGGCAGGCCTGGGCTATGGCGGCCCCTTCCATCTCCACCGCCCGAATGTCGGGGAAGGTTTTGCGGAGCGCCCTGATCCCTTCCGGTTTGTGCATAAATACATCCCCGGACCCGATAAGCCCCCGGACATGGTTAAACTCCGGGGGCAGCGCCCCCTCCTTTTTAAGGCTGTCCACCGCCGCTTCCCCCCGGCGTATCAGGTTTTCGGGAACGGTAAATACCGGGGCATTACCCGGAAGCTGGCCCGGGGCATAGTTAAAGGCGGTAACATCCGCGTCGTACTGGATCAGGCCGCTGGAGATAACCGCATCCCCAACGTTGAGCAGGGGGTCTATCCCTCCGGCGGAACCGGTGTTGATCACCAGCTCCGGCCTGTAGTGATCCACAAGAAGGGCGCAGCCCACCGCCCCGCTCACCTTGCCTATGCCGCAGCGCAGAAGTACCACCCGCTGCTTCTCTAAAGCGCCGGTATAAAATGTATATGCCCCGGTAGTTTCAGTACGGGGACCCTCCAGGGCGTCCCGAAGCAGGGCCACCTCCTCTTCCATTGCGCCAATAATACCAATCATAATTGTTCCAGGTTCCCCAGGTAACGGCCTATCTTGGCAATCTTGGCCCGGAACTCTTCGAGTTTTTCCCTTTCCCGGAGAATCACCTCCTCCGAAGCCCCGGACAAAAAGCCGGGATTCCCCAGCTTGCCCTGGGCGGCGGCAAAGAGCTTTTCGAGTTTCTC
>JAISRN010000142.1 GCA_031273605.1 Spirochaetales bacterium
GTAATTGAATTATACCGCCTGAGTGTTTGTTCGTCTTTTTGGTCTATGTTCTCTTTATCCTGGTGCAAAAACATACCCATAATACTCCATCCAAAGTCCCCGACTGCATTAGGTGAATCGATGAACATAACGTTTGCCATCCAACTGCTGGGGCTATAATTTCCCACGACCATTATGGTATCTTTTACACCGAACGCATTGGTATCCATAAACGCGCCGCCAAAACTCCAACCGCTTGAACCAATGCTAAAAAACGGAATAGGCAAAATAGACCATTTTTCTTTTACCGTTACCGCCAATACGCATCCTGGAAGGACGTTACCGTTTCCATCTTGATTGTTTTCAAACTCGACAGTCAACGGTTCGACAACACCGGAGCTTTTTACAATTGCAATTACTTCATTTGTATCAACACTGCCAGCGTCTTGTCCAATAAATTTTTGCGGCGGATTTTCTATTATATACGGTTTTGTCCTTTTTAATCCCGAAACGGAAATTGCTGTTATAGTGTCGGATATTATAAAAAAATCGGGTATTGCACGACCGACATTTTACCGGCATTATAAAAGTAAAGACGATGTTATCTTGCAATTTTTGGAAAATTGTTTTGCTCCCACCGAAGGGGAACCTCCGCATGAAGCGCATGAATACGCAAATAAAGGTTATATATATTTGATGTCCCTGTCTTTAGAAAACTATGTCCGCCACGGTGCAGCTTTAAAAATAATACTTAACAGCGAAGCGGAATACCTGGTTTTCCAGTATATAAAGAAATGGGAATCCCATGTGCTGGATTTATATAAAAATACGTTGACACCGCAAGAGTATATTTACCTGAGATATACGGTACTGTTTTCAATAGCAGGATCTGCACAAATAATTTGTGACTGGATAAAAAATGACATGCCCATACCAGCGGAACGTCTTATTGAATGGATCCGTGAAAAAGACAAGGCTGTTGTTTGTTAACACCCCTTGCATTTGTTCATTTTTTAAGATACATTTTACAAAATGAACGCTACATGGCCCGGCATGGTACGGCAGGCGCTTATCCCGGCGGGAGCCTCCCCCCTCCCCCCGGCGGAGGCTTCAATCCGCAAGCTCTTTGCCTCGGGCATCGAAGAAATTATCCTTTCCCTTTCCGGGGCTTCCGAAAATTCCGCCCGGGCCTGGAAAGAAATGGCGGAACCCTTTTCCAGGACAAGCCCGGTAAAAGAAGCCCCCGCGGAACTGGCCGGAAAGATCCGGGGGGATTTTCTTTTAGTGGATCCGGCGGTGATCTACGATTCCATCGCCCTCCATGTCCTCGTAAACGAAACACGCCGGAACCTGCTCCTCACAGGGCGTTTCGGGGAATCTGTGGGCCTTGCCCGGCTGGAAAAAGAATCCCTGGAAAAACTTAACCCGGAATTCCTTGCATTCTTCCTGGGAACAGCGCCCGCCGGAACAAAGGCCGCGCCGGCCTGTCCCGAATGGCTGGCTCTCCGTAAAACGGAAACCCTCCTTTGGAAACGCATTGTCAGGCAAAGTAAAACAGATCCCATGCCGGCCATGCCGGTCGGCCCGGCCGCAGACGCCGCCGACGCGGATGCAGCCGATGCGGACACGACAGACAGCGCCGAAATATGCCGGCTCATCGAAGAAGCGGAAAGCCTGCGGGCGGTGCGGCGGGAAGTACTGCTCAACCCCGGTCCCGCCGCAACCACGGACAGCGTAAAATACGCCCAGGTCTGCCCGGACATCTGTCCCCGTGAAAAAGAATTCGGCGATGTGATGCAGTGGATCGTCTCGGAACTTTCCCTCATGGCGGGAAAACCGGGGCGGGTGGAAACGGTACTTTTCGGCGGGTCCGGCACCGCCGCGGATGAAGTGATGATCTCCTCCTGCGTCCCCAATGATGGCAGGCTCCTTATTGTTGACAACGGCGCTTACGGCGAGCGCTTCGCCAAAATTGCCGCGGTGTACGGGCTTGATTTTGAAGTCTACAAAAGCCCCGGTTTTAAGGCCCTGGACACGGGGGTCCTGAAAGAGCGGCTGCTGGAAGGGAACTTTACCCACTTTGCCCTTGTTTACCACGAAACCACCACGGGGCTTCTGAACCCCGCGCCGGAACTCTGCCGCTTCTGCGCCGAACGGAACATTACCACCATGGTGGATGCGGTCAGCGCCTTTGCGGCGATTCCCATCGATATGGACAAGGATTGTTTTGACTTTATGGCTTCCACCTCAAACAAAAACATCCAGGGGATGGCGGGAAGCTGCTTTGTCTTTTGCAGAAAAGAGGCGCTGGAAAAGTTAAAGGATCATCCCATGCGGAATTACTATCTTAACCTCTGGGATCAATATACCTGGTTTGCCAAAACCGGCCAGACCCGTTTTACCCCGCCGGTACAGTGCCTCTATTCCCTCCGCCAGGCAATCATCGAAACCAAACTGGAAGGCATTGAAAACCGCTATAAGCGGTACAGCGCCTGCTGGGAACTTCTGGTCCGGGGGGTAAAAAAACTGGGACTTTCCATGCTGGTTCCCGAAGCAATTCAGTCCCATCTTATCACCGCCGTCATCGATCCCCCCTCCCCGGATTATGATTTTAACACCCTCCACGATCTGGCCCGCAGCAGGGGCTTTACGATCTATCCCGGTAAACTTTCCGATGCCGACACCTTCCGGATTGCCAATATCGGGGATATACAGCCAAAGGAAATGGAAGCCTTTACGGAGCTTCTGGAAAACTATGTAAAAACCCTCGGGTAAAACAAATAAAAGGAGTTAAATGAATGATGAGGAAAAACATTTTTTGCCTGCTCGCCGCTTTGGCCCTGGCAGGACTCGCAGGCTGCACAGGCGGTTCCGCGGACAGTAACCGGGTAATCATCTATACCAGCACGGAAGATTTCCGGACCG
>JAISRN010000024.1 GCA_031273605.1 Spirochaetales bacterium
ACCCTGGTTTTGATAAAACACCCCCCGGGCAAAGTCTATGCAATAGGTCATGGGGAGGGCGCGGCTTAAAACCGCCATAAAGCCCGTCGAATGATTGACCGGAACCAACGCGCCGGAAAGAAACATTTGCCCCATGGAAAGAAACATAACCGCAAAATTGGCGGCGCTGCTCTTATGCAGAAAACTCACAAGAAACACGCCGAGGGAACCCGCGGCAAGGCATATCAGGGGCGAAACGGCAAGCAGGGCAAGAACATCCCTCACCCCTATTCTTGCTCCGGTAATGAATCCGATGATGATGGTCGAGAAAAACATAAGATAGCTTATAAGGGACGCCCCGGTTATTTTTCCCAGGATAATTGAAAAACGGGACACCGGCGCCACCAGAATCTCCTGGGTAAAACTAGTCTGCCGGTCTTCAACCAGGGTGGTAACTCCCATCATGGTCATCATAAAAAGGCCGTTGACCAGCATCCCCACCAGCATAAAATTGTTAAAATCAAAATCCATGTATACGCCCATATTTTGGGAAAGCTGACTTCCGAACATTCCGAGCATGATAACCGGCCAGACCAGCGCCATGACGATACGCGACGGGGTTTTGAGGGCGACAAATATTTCGCGCCACAGGATGGTTATCACCGCGTTTAGTTCTCGCAAGCCCCGGGGCATCCTGCGCCCCTCTACAGCGGCTGCCCTCATACCGCGCCTCCTGTAAGCACATTGATGTAGGCATCTTCGAGACTACTGCCCCGGGTCTGGGTTTTCATTTCCCCCGGCGTGCCGGAAAAAACTATCCGCCCCTCCTGTATCATGCACACCTTGTCAACATTTTCCGCTTCGTCGATGTAGTGGGTTGTTAAAAAAACCGTGGTGCCGTACTCCTTGCGTTTTTCGTTGATGTATTCCCACAGGGAATGTCGGCTCAAGGGGTCAAGCCCCAGGGTCGGTTCATCAAGAAAAAGCACGGCGGGCTGATGGATCAAACTGCGGATGATTTCTATTTTCCGCTGCATGCCGCCGGAAAATGTTTTGAGGGGTTTTTGGAGTTTGTCCTGTATGCCCACAATTTCCGCAAGCCGGATAACCCGGTCGCGGTAGCTTTTCGGCATCCAGCGGAACAGGGGGCGGTAGCCGTAAAGCCCGTACATACAGGCGTGAAGCCGGATGTTTTCTTCCGCCGAAAGGTCGAGGTCGAGGCTGGGACGCTGAAAGATGATGCCGATGTTTGAGCGGATATCCCGCGCCCCGGCGTCCAGGTCGTGTCCGGCGACAGTAACGCTGCCGGAAGTTTTGGCAAGGGTGGTGGTCAGGATGGAAATGGTGGTGGTTTTTCCCGCGCCGTTTTGCCCGAGGAAGGCGAAGAACTCCCCGGGCCCCACGGAAAAACTGATATTGTCCACCGCCGCCTTATCCGCGCCTTTGTATCGCTTGGTGAGGTTTTGGACCGTGATGGCGTTATTCATTGCCTTCTTTTCCGGGTTCTTCCGTACCCTGTTTTTTCTCCTGTTCTTCCCATAAATGAAACCGGGAAAAATGGCCGTGGTGATAGCCGTGAAACTTGGCGGCAAAGTTTTTGCGTTCTTCCGCCGTCATATTCATCCACTTTTCCCGCATCGCCCCGTGGGGGAAACCCCTCCTCCCGCCGACCCCCAGGAGGATCCGGGCCAAAAGCAGAATTCCCGCCGCCTGCCCATAATTCAGGGGGGGGAGGCCGAAAATTGCCGACATGAGGGCGTTCCACAGGAACATGACGGCGCCGCCGAACAGAGCCATAACGGCCAAAAAGCCGAAAAAACCCAACAAATGCAGCCCGAATACATGCCTATTCATATTTATTTATACTCCTTAATTTTGCCCGCATAAAGGGACCCGCTAAAAGCCGGAGGGGAAACCAGGATCCTGCCGACCCCCTGCTTTAGTAGACAGTCCGGAGGGGAAAATATTTTATATTTGGGGAAGGAACTTTACAAAAGCGGCTTTTAAGCGAAACCGCAAACTCCGAAGGCCGACGATTACCCCCGACGCGATTCGAACGCGTGACCTACTGCTTAGGAGGCAGTCGCTCTATCCTACTGAGCTACGGGAGCCCGGAGATGCCTTTCCCCGTTCTTGGGAGTATTGTAAAGAAAACTCCGCTAGCGTGTCAACATAGGCAGGATAACCGCATGGGTTTATCCTGCCGTTTCAAAATGTCAGATTTTAAATACAAAAAGTTTCGATAAAAAAGTATTGCGGAAAAGAGATTTTCCCGGTAGAATGTTTTACAGTTTTTGGATTAGTCCTTTAGAATTCGGATAATCAATTTAATAAAACTTCCGGCGTTGGCCCTTAGCAAAACGCCAATGCGGATTTAAGGGTTTACCAAAAGAAACTAAGGCAGTTCCAAAATCGGTTATTTTGTCCCAAAGTTATGTTTTCAGAGATTTTTCTCTGATTTTTGATGTTTTTCAGGTTCCGGCGCTTTTTTGGAAAGGCAGCGCCCTGGCTTTTCGGTTGATTTTCCCTCCGGGTAAAATCAATTCGGTTTGCCTTGCAGGATTCCAAGAGCGCCCACCATAAGGAACGGGTATGTTAAAGTTCATTCTCCGCCGGTTTTTGGCCCTTATTCCCACCATGTTCATCATTATTACTATCTGCTTTTTCCTTATCCGGCTGGCCCCGGGAGGGCCCTTTAGCCGGGAAAGAAAGATTCCCCCCCAGATCCTGGCTAACATTGAGGCCAAATACCACATGAACGAGCCTCTGGTTAAGCAATATCTCCGGTACTTCGGCAATGTTCTGCGGGGAGATCTGGGGCCTTCTTTTAAATATAAAGACCAGGATGTCAATTACTTCATTAAAATCAGCCTGCCGCAATCCATGATCCTGGGTTCCCTGGCTATGGTAGTGTCCTTGGTTTTGGGGGTGGGAATGGGGATGATCTCCTCGGTGCGGCAAAACACGGTGGTTGACTATGCCTCCATGACCCTGGCGGTGGTGGGCATTTCGGTGCCCCTTTTTGTGGTGGGGCCGGTGCTTCAGTATCTCTTTGCGGTTAAGCTAAAGCTCCTGCCTGTGGCCGGCTGGCTTTCGGAATACGGCGCCAAGGCCCTGATTCTTCCGGTAGTTACCCTTGCCTTCTCCTACTTTGCCACCATTGCCCGGCTTTCCCGGGCCAGCTTTTTGGAGGCCCTCAGAAGCGACTATATCCGTACCGCCAAGGCCAAGGGCCTAAAGGGTTCGGTAATCATGTTTAAGCATGTTTTAAAGGGAGCGGCGCTTCCCATAGTCAGTTATGCGGGGCCGGCTTTTTCGGAAATTGTAACCGGATCGGTGGTTGTGGAAACCATCTTCCGGGTTCCCGGCCTGGGCCGGCATTTTGTGCAATCCGCCTTTAACAGGGATTACACCATGATCATGGGCACCGTGATCGTTTATTCGGTCATTTTGCTCATCATGAACTTTGTGGTGGATGTGGCCTACGGATTCCTTGATCCCAGGATTTCCTACAAATAAAGAAGGGGGGCGGACCAAAATGTCTTTGCTGGAAAACCGTCTAAAATCGAAAAGCGCCGCCAACGAGTTCGGCCAAACCGTTAAAGGGGTCAGCCTGATGATGGATGCGTGGCGGAGACTGCGGCGCAACCGGATGGCCATGACGGGAATGATAATCATCATTTTTTACGCCCTCATTTGCTTTGCCGCGCCCCTCCTTCCTTTTTATTCTTACCGTCAGCAGGTGCTGGAACATCAGTTTTTACCCCCTTCGCTAAAGCCCGTTAAGGAAACCCTTTACCAAAAGCGCCTGGCCCAGCTTAACCGGGAGGCCTCCCGGGAAGGCCGCAGCCTAAATGCGGAGGACCAAAGGGCGCTGGAGGCTTACCGGGAACAGTTAGAAACTCAAACCTTCCGCCTCCTGTCCGGAGAGGAGATTCTGGTGAACAACCAGGTTTACCTTCTGGGAACCGATGCCCTGGGCCGGGATGTTTTTTCCCGGATCATCTACGGCGGCCAGGTTTCTATTCTCATTGGTTTGATAGGGGCTTTAACTTCGGTTTTTATCGGCGTGGTAATGGGCTCCCTGGCAGGCTACATCGGGGGGCGTTTTGATTCGCTTATCATGCGGACGGTGGACATTATCTACAGTCTGCCGTATATGCTTCTGGTGATTATTTTTATGTCCATGTCGGCTACCAACAAAATCGGCAACCTCTTTTTTGCCCTGGCCATTGTCAGTTGGCTTACGGTTTGCCGGGTAGTGCGGGGCCAGATCATCTCCCTTAAAAATTCTGAGTTTATCGAAGCCGCCAAAACCTCCGGGGCGGGAACCCTGGGGCTCGTTTTCCGGCACCTGATTCCCAATACCTCGGGGATCATTGTGGTTTACACCACTTTAAGGATTCCCACTTTCATTATGCTGGAGGCTTTTCTCTCCTACCTGGGCCTGGGAGTTCAGCCGCCTTTGGCCTCCTGGGGAGTGCTGATCCATGACGGCGTTACCGCCATGGAAACCTTCCCCTGGCTCCTTTTAGCGCCGGCGGCGGCCATGAGTATTTTTATGTTTTCCATGAATTTTTTCGGCGATGGACTCCGGGATGCCTTGGATCCCCAAAGCAAAAATAAACTCTAAAGGGGGGAACAATGGCGGACGATGTTATTTTGGAAGTGAACAACTTAAAAACATATTTTAATACCGACGACGGCATTGTTAAGGCGGTGGACGGGGTTTCCTTTGATCTTCGCAAGGGCGAAACCCTGGGCATGGTGGGAGAATCCGGTTCAGGAAAATCCGTAACCAACCTTTCCCTTATGCAGCTTATTCCTTCGCCGCCGGGGAAGATCATATCGGGAACCGCCCTTTTGAACGGCGAGGACATTCTCAAAAAAAATGAAAAACAGATGCGGGAAATCCGGGGAAACCGGATATCCATGATATTTCAGGATCCCATGACCAGCCTTAACCCTTTCCTCAAAATATCCACCCAACTGGAAGAAACCATAACCCTTCACAAAAAGGCGGGCAAGAAAGAGGCCCGGGAAAAGGCGGTGGAGATGCTGGATATGGTGGGCATCCCCGATCCTCAGCGGAAGGTGGATAATTACCCCCATCAGTTTTCCGGCGGAATGCGGCAGCGGGTTATGATTGCCATGGCCCTAAGCTGCGATCCGGAAATTCTTCTGGCGGACGAACCCAGCACGGCCCTGGATGTTACCATCCAGGCCCAAATTCTGGAACTGATCAAAAACCTGGGACGCCGCCTGGGAACGGCGGTTGTTTTAATTACCCACGACTTAGGGGTAGTGGCGGGAAACAGCGACCGGATTGTGGTTATGTATGCCGGGCGGCTTGTGGAAAAGGGAAACAGCTCCGATGTGTTTGAAAACCCCCTGCACCCCTACACCCAGGGGCTCATTAAATCGGTCCCCCGGCTGGACCAGCCGGGAAAAAACCGGCTTTACTCCATTCCCGGAGTTCCCCCCAATTTAATCAATCTGCCGGAATGCTGCCCCTTCTATCCCCGGTGCGGCCAGGCCAGGGAAATTTGCAAAACCGCCTATCCGCCCCTGGTCAGCATAGATAACCGTGATGTCTGCTGCGTTCTCTATGGGGAGGCCTCGCATGACCAGCCTTGACAAAGACTCTTCCAACACCCTCCTGGAGGTCAAAAACTTAAAAGTACACTTTCCCATTTATGGGGGAATCATAAAAAAACAGGTTGGCACGGTATACGCTGTGGACGGCATTAACTTTGAAATTAAGGCCGGAGAAACCCTGGGACTGGTAGGAGAATCGGGATGCGGAAAATCCACCACCGCCCGGGCCGTAGCCAGGCTTTACGATTCCACCGAGGGGCAGATTATTTTTAACGGCCAGGACATTACCCATGTCCGGGGTCAGGTTCTTTTAGAAGCCAGAAAAAATATGCAAATGGTTTTTCAGGATCCCTACGCGTCCCTGGATCCCCGGATGACCGCAGGCCAAATTATCGCCGAACCTTTAAACATTTTCCGCCGCCGGGGCCTTATCACCCTTTCCCGCCAGGAGATTAAGGAAAGGGTAGAAGAGCTTATGGAAAAGGTGGGACTCTCCCGGCAGTACCGGAACCGCTACCCCCACGAGTTTTCCGGGGGTCAGCGTCAGCGTATCGGAGTAGCCCGGGCGCTTTCCCTTTATCCCCGGCTTATCCTTACGGATGAACCGGTAAGCGCCCTGGATGTTTCAATCCAATCCCAAATTTTAAACCTCCTCACGGACTTGCAGGAGGAGTTTAACCTGTCCTATTTGTTTATTGCCCACGACTTAGCGGTGGTGGAACACATCAGTGAACGGATTGCGGTGATGTACCTGGGCCGGATTGTGGAAAGCTCCCATGTAACGGAACTTTACAAAAGCCCCCTTCACCCCTATACCGAAGCCCTGCTGTCGGCGGTTCCCATCCCCGACCCCAAGGTAGAAAAAACCCGCCGCCGGATCATCCTTACCGGCGATGTTCCTTCCCCGGATGTGCTGCGTCCCGGCTGCGTTTTTGCCGGCCGCTGCCCCCGGGTTCTGCCCAAATGCCGGGAAAGTCTTCCGGTTTACAAAATGATGGATTCCCATCACGGAGTGGCTTGCTTTCTCTACGATTAAGCGCTTTTAAGTTTTCTTTGGCTGTTTTTCCCGCTGCCCGGTCAGGTTTTCAACTTCCGCCGGGCATCTTTTATCATTGAAACATTTCCTGGTTATTGTAAGCTCCGGCATTATTGGGGTTTAAGCGGACAGCCTCGGTGTAATCCGCTGCCGCCTGGTCATAGTCCCCTTTATCAAAGTAGGCGATACCCCGGTTATTGTAGGCGCAGGCAAAATCGGGGTTTAGACGGATAGCCTGGGTAAAATCCGCTATGGCCCGGTCATAATCCCTTTTATCATAGTAGGCAATGCCCCGGTTATTGTAGGCGCCGGCATTACTGAGGTTTAAGCGAATAGCCTCGGTGCAATCCGCTATGGCCCGGTCATAGTCCCCTTTATTATTGTAGGCGATACCCCGGTTATTGTAGGCATTGGCATCATTGGGGTTTAAGCGGATGGCCTGGGTAAAATCCGCTATGGCCTGGTCATAGTCCCTTTTGTTATTGTAGGCGATGCCCCGGTTATTGTAGGCGCTGGCAAAATTGGGGTTTAAACGAATGGCCTCGGTGTAATTCGCTATAGCCTGGTCATAGTCCCTTTTATTATTGTAGGCGATGCCCCGGTAAAAGTAGGCGCCGGTATCCTTGGGGTTTAAACGGATAGCCTCGGTGTAATCCTTTATCAACTGATCGCTGTCCGGCTGGACCGGAAGAGCGGCGGTCTGCAGCGCCGCCATTACCGGCAAAAACCAATTATTTTTCATGGGCGTTTTTCTTGGCTTGCTATATAAAACAGTTTTGCCGTGGCACGCCCGCCCTTGGCAGAGCTAAAATCCC
>JAISRN010000053.1 GCA_031273605.1 Spirochaetales bacterium
TCGGTTTCATAGACCGTCTTCCTGCCCTGGAGGATGGCGCTGGTCCGCTCCACCCCCATCCCGGTATCCACGCACCTCCGGCTTAGGGGAACATAGTCCCCCGAGGCGGTTTTATTGTACTCCATAAAAACATCGTTCCAAATCTCAAAGTACTTGCCGCAGGCACATCCCGGCCGACAGTCCGGGCCGCAGGGGGGGCCGCCGGTATCGATAAACATCTCGGAATCCGGCCCGCAGGGCCCCGTCCGCCCCGCGGGTCCCCACCAGTTGTCCTCCCGGCCCAAAAAGTAAATCCGTTCCGGGGGTATCCCCAGGCCCAGCCATACCTGGGCGGACTCGTCGTCCCGGGGAACCAGGTCGTCCCCGGCAAAAACGGTTACCGACAAGAGGGCGGGATCGATCCCCAGCCACTGGGGGGAGGTGATGAACTCGTAGCTGAAGGCGATGGCTTCTTTTTTAAAGTAATCCCCCAGGGACCAGTTTCCCAGCATCTCAAAAAAGGTAAGGTGATGGGGGTCCCCCACGGCCCCTATATCCCCGGTACGGATACATTTTTGGCAGTTTACCAGCCGGGACCCCGCCGGGTGGGTTTCTCCCAGCAGAAAGGGAACCAGGGGGTGCATCCCCGCGGTGGTAAAGAGCACCGTGGGATCGTTTTCCGGCACCAGGGACTTGCCGTTGATAACAGCGTGGCCCTTGCTCTTAAAAAAATCAATATATTTTTGCCTAAGCTCTTTAGCTGTCATTGCCTTACTATAATAAGCTCCGCCAAAATTGTCAACTTCTCCGGCGGAACAGCCCTTCGTAAATTAGGATAACCACGGACCACCGAAGGAAAACAACCACGGACCACACGGACAGGAACCACAGACAGGAACACGGACGGAAAAAGTGGTTAGTGGTCCTCGGAGTTTTTGTATTCCCCCCCGTGAACTCCGTGGGCTCCGTGAGAGAAAAAAGGCAGCCACCACCCTCCACCCTTTCGTGGTTCCTCTCTTTCTTATCCGCGGAGCCTCTTTCCTTTGTGCGCCTTCCGCGACTTTGTGGTGAAAATTCTTTATCCTTTGTCCGTGGAGCTGTCCGTGCGGTCAGTGTGGTCCGTGGTTAAATTGAGAATTCCGGCGGAACAGGGGCCGGCATCCTTTAGCGGCCGGACTCCATGTAGCGGATCACCGCCATGAGGTCCACCAGCCCTAAGTCCATGGCAATCTCCCCAAAGAGCCGGCCGTCCCCCGCCCTTTGACATTCCAGAACTTTTTCCACACCCTCCGGGGTCATCTCCCCCAGGCGCACCAGCCCCTCGCCTATTTTTTCCCCCAGGAATCTTTCCACATCATCGGACAAAATCGCCTCCTTTTTCCTTCCCCGTTCCTTTAAACCCATTCATTTTCGCTCCGGGGAATGTGAATCTTGCCCCCCTCGTCCAGGTCCCTCAGGTAGGTGAGGAATTCCCTGGTGGCGGAATCCACATCCCGCTTGAGCATGGCCCCCAGGTGAGCCGATTCTTCGTTGACCGCCCAGGCCCGGCGCTCCGAAAGGTTGGTTAGGAACTTTTGCCTAATCCGGTCCGCCTTGCCCTTGATGATCACCGCCAGCTCCCGGTCATCGTAATCCCGCAGGGCCGCCTGAAATTCAGGATCGGGAATCCGCAGAATGTCCTGAATGGTAAAGATCTTTTCCCTGATGGATTCGGAGACCCCCGGATCAACCTCCTGGGCCAGGGCGTCCAGGATCTTCTCTTCTTCCCCGGGGTCCATATAGCGGAGAATCCCCGCCAGGGCGGATTCCCCGTCAATTTCCCGGGGAAGGGCGCTGCCCATGTCCCGAATCTTCTCCCGCAGGCAGTTTTCGATAATCGAGATCACCTCGGGCTTCACCTCCGCCTTCCGGGCCAGGCGGCGCACCACCGAAAGCCTCACCGGGGCTTCCATGTTTTCCACGATGAGGGAGGCCTTCTTGGGATCCAGGTAAGAGAGGATGAGACTGAGCACCTGGGGGGATTCATTTTTTAGCAGGGTTTCAATTTGGTTGTACTCCAGATCATCCAGAAAGGCAAAGGGGGTGGCCCCGTCAAAGGGCAGGAATTTTTTATAAAGCTCCTGCCCCTTCTCCTCCCCAAAGGCCCCCACAAGCATCTGCCGGGCGGCTTCCACCCCCCCCGCCACGGGGGTTCCCGCCAGCCGGGCCTCCTGAAACTCCGACAGGATTCCCCGGGCCTCCTCCGGGGTGAGCTTATTGATAAGGGCAATCTCCCGGACAATTTTTTCAATCTCCGGGGGGGAGAAATCCTTAAGGATCCGGGCCGCCTGGTCCTGGCCCACCAGCAAAAGGAGGCCCGCCGCCTTGCGGTAACCCGAACCGGAGACGGCGGAACCGGCGCCCCCCGGAGAATCCGAGGAGGACCCTTCTTTAATAAAGCCCCTCAGGTCCTCCGGGGAGGCGGCTTTCTTTTGATCCGGCACAGCGCCGGGGGTTCCCGAAGGCTGGGGAGGCTTTGAGGCCGCCGCCCTTTGGTAGGCCTCAAGGCCCTTCCTTTTGCTCATCCTCTTAGCAGGCCGGCTACTCCACCTTAAACTTGGATATCTCGCTCACCAGGGCGTCAATGTTGGTCTTGTTATCCATGGTGATCTCGTTTACCCGGTTAACCGCAATGTTCACCTGATCCGCCCCGGCGGACATCTCGTTCATGCTGTCGCTAATCTCCGCGGAGATTCGCCCCAGGTTGCGGCTTTCGGTAATAACCTCCCGGCTGCCGGTGAGCATCTCCTCCGAACCGGACTGAACCTTTTGGGTAACTTCGTTTAAGGCGGTTATGGCCTGAAGGATCTGCTTGCTCCCGGTGCCCTGCTCTTCCATGGCGTTGCGGATGTTCCCTTCCTGCTCGGAGACTATCCTAACCCCCTGGTCAATCTGCTCGAAATTCTTAAGCACCGCCCCGATGGCCCCGTGAATCCGGTCCATGGACTCCTTAATCTTTTTTAAGGTGGTAGACACCGTCTTGGACTGTTCCCCGGAGGACTCCGCCAGCTTGCGGATCTCGTCGGCCACCACGGCAAAGCCCTTCCCGGCTTCCCCGGCATGGGCCGCTTCAATGGCGGCGTTCATGGACAGGAGGTTGGTCTGGCTGGCAATGCTCTGCATAACCGCGTTAATCTCCAGGAGCCCCTCGGATTCCTTGGCCACCTCTTCAATATCCGTGGAAACCGCGTGGACATCCACCCGGCCGGTTTCGGCGTCCCGGGAAAGGTTTTTAACATTGTCCGCGTTGCGGACCAGAACCTGGGTAACCGAGGCGATATTGGCAATCATCTCCTCAATGGCCGAGGAAGACTCGGTAACACTGGCGGACTGGTTTTCAATCTGCTCCCCCAGCTTTTCGATGTTGCCGGTGATCTGCTCCATGGTGGAGTTGGTTTCGGTAACGCTGGCGGACTGGTTAATCACCTGGTTCTTTACGCTCTGGACATTGGCGGTAATCTGGTTCATGGAGGCCGCCGTCTCGGTCATGTTGCTGGCCAACTCCACCCCGATCTCCTCCAGGGCCTGGGACTTATCCCGGATAATGATGATCAGGTTTTTAATTTTTTCCAGGGTTTGGTTAAAGTACTGGGCCAGGTCGCCAATCTCGTCCTTGGAATTGATGTGGATGGTCTTGGTCAGGTCCCCTTCCCCTTCGGAAATGTCCTTGAGGGTCATGGCGACATTGACGATGGGCTTGCTGATGGAGGTAGCCACAAGGAAGATAATTACCGCCGTTAACAGGGCTGCCCCGACGGCTATGGCGACGGTAAACATGGTTAGCCGCCGGACCTCCTCCAGTATGACCTCCTCCGGGGTGCCAATCATGACAGTCCAGGATTCGCCGTCGGTGATATAGAAAGAAAAGATAGCTATTTCCAGGTTGCTTTGGAGGGCCGCGGAATACGCTTTGATGTGGGTCGTTCCGTCCCCCAGGATGGCGTCCATAGCCTGATCCAGGTAATCCCCGTAGAGACCGGCGTCGGCCTGCCGGGCGTTTTTGCCGATCCGGTCGGGCATATAGCTGGCAATAACGGTGCCGTCGCTGGCGTAGACCGCCATAGCCGCTATATCCTCATGCTGGGCAATGGTCTGTTCCACCACGGGCTGCAAAGCGTCAATCTGGATCCTAATCCCCGCAACGCCTATGGTCGCTTGCGTGACGGGATCAACGATGGGAACCACGACGCGGAAGGTGTAGGTGGAAACGCCGTTTACGGTGGCTTGAACCGGATTCTTCATGTAGCTTTGGCGGGAATTGGGGCCGTTAATAAAGGTTAAGGCCGCCGGAACATCGTCATAGGTGATCAACTGCACGCTTCCGCCATCCCGGGTAAACATGGGAGCGTATATCCCCTCCGGGGATTGACCGGGCTGCCCGGCATAGGCCGCATCCATACCGTCCAACGCGTTAGGATTCATAACCACAAAGATACCGACCAAATTGGGTTCGGAAAGCAGGATGGACCTGAGAAGCTGGGTAAACTGGGGCCGCCGGTTTTCCGGCTCAATCTCCCGGTACCCTTCGATAAAGCCGGCCACCACGTGGGCCACCCGGAGATAGCCCTGTTCCCGTCCCTGAATAAGGTTGCCCTGGGCTTCAGCGAGCCGGTCGGTACCCTCATTCCCCAGATTCAGAACCATAGTCGAGGCCTGGAGAAGGAGCAAGACAGAAATGAGGGCTACAACAACCACTAGGATAATGATAACGATAATACTCAGGCGGAACTTTAATTTCATAATAATCTCCTTAAATGACAATTGAGGCAGTTCCAAAATGTCAGATTTTGGAACTGCAACCTCTGAAAATGGCACATTTCGCAAGGCTTTAGCCTGAGAAATGCCGGAGCCAGGGCCAAAATAACCGATTTTGGAACTGGCTCAATTCCTGTATTTTTTAACCGGGGAAAACGGCGTTTTAAGGCGCCGGGACCTCCCGTTATCTTCCGCAGATGGCCTATTATGACCGGTTTTTGTTTTTTTTTCAAGTGTATTTCAAGGGAATGAGAAACTTTTCAACCCCTTGACAAAGGTTAGCAAAGGCAGTAATAAAGAAGATGACTCATAAGAGGCGGAGGGACCGCTAAAACGATTTAAAAGAACATGGGGAGAGGATATGCAATCCGTTCGCCGCAAGGTCCTGCTTATCATCGTTTCTATTATCTTTGTCATCACCATGTCCAGCCTGGGTATCAGCCTTCTCTTTAGCCAGCAGTATTTTATGGAAACCGTTCGGGAAGGCTTGGTTCTCATCTCCCGGCTGGCGGAGCGGATCATCTCAACCGAGATTAATTACATTATGGAGCGCACCAGGGTTACCGCGGGGCTGATTGGCGCCTCTAGCCCCGGGGAAATTCCCGCTATCCTGGGCCAGGAATTTGTCTGGTCCCAGTACCAGCAGCTTACGGTGATTGACTTAAACGGCGTGGTGGCCAACTACGGGGAGGAACCGGCAACCGACGAAACCTACCTGAGCAGCCTGTACTTTCAACGGGCCTTCCGGGGAGAGGCGGTAATCAGCAGCACCCAGATGGACATCGAAGGAAAGCTGGTCTTTCAGGTTTGGCTGCCCGCGGGGAAGGATTATATCCTGGTGGCCACGATACCGGGGATGCTCTTTGCCGAATCCATTTCCCGGTACCGGATCTATGAATCGGGCAGCATTTTTGTCGTGGATTCCCAGGGAACCATCATTGCCCACTACAACAGCGGCCTGGTAACCCGGAGGGTCAATTTTATCGAACGGGCCAAAACCGACCCTGGTTACGCCTCGGCGGGGGAGTTTTTCTCCCGGATGATCCGGGAGGAAAGCGGCATAGGGCACTATTCCCTCAACGGGGTGGACCGCATCTGCGCCTGGACCTCCATCGGGAATTCCGACGGCTGGTTTTTGGGGGCTTCCGGCCCCATTGAAGAAACCTCCCTTCCCACCAGCCAGATGGTTCTCATCATCTCCGCCATGGTTTTTTTAGCCCTGGGGCTGTTTACCGCCATTCTGGCCACCAACAGCCTTGCCCGGCCCTACGAGCAGATTAAAATCCAAAACCTCCGCCTGGCGGAACTGCGGAAGGAAGCGGAAACCGCCTCGGAGAGCAAAACCCAATTCCTGGCCAACATGAGCCACGAAATGCGCACCCCCCTTAACGCGATCATCGGCCTTTCGGAGCTGGCCCTGGGTTCGGAGGACCCCAACGGAAACGCGTACAACAGCATGGAAAAGATCTTTGTTTCCGGCATGACTCTCCTGGGGATCATCAACGATATTTTAGATATTTCCAAGATCGAAGCCGGCAAATTCACCCTGATTCCGGTGGAGTATGAAACCCCCAGCATGATTAACGACACGATAAGCCAAAACATTCTCCGGATTGGCTCTAAACCCATTCAGTTTAAAATTCAGGCGGACGTAAACCTCCCCTTCCGCCTTTTGGGGGATGAACTGCGGGTTAAGCAGATCTTCAACAACCTCCTCTCCAATGCCTTTAAGTACACCGAAAAGGGAATCGTTAAATGGAGCATCACCGCGGAAATCCAGGAAAAGACGGTTTGGATCACCTCCACCGTTGAAGACACGGGGATGGGCATCCGGCAGGAGGACCTGCCCAAGTTGTTTTCCGATTACAGCCAGGTTAACCTTAAAGAACGGGCCAGAATCGAAGGAACCGGCCTGGGGCTTTCCATCACCAGAAATCTGGCGGAACTCATGGGGGGAAGCATCAGCGTTCAATCGGAATTTGGCAAGGGCAGCGCCTTTACCGTCCGGTTCCGCCAGGATTTTGTCAGCGATCAGGTGATAGGCCCGGAGGTCTCGGAAAACCTGTCTACCAACAACTACACCTTAAAACGGCGGCGGAAAAACGAAAAGATAAGCCGGGCCTGGCTGCCCTACGCCACGGTACTCATGGTGGACGATGTGGACACCAACCTGGACGTGGCCCGGGGAATGCTCAAGCCCTACGGCATGACCGTGGACTGCGTCAACTCAGGCCAAAAGGCCATCGACCTGGTTAGGGAAGAAAAAACCAAGTATAACGCGATTTTCATGGATCACATGATGCCCGATCTGGATGGTTTTGAAACGGTGCAGATCATCCGCCGGGATATTGGCACCGACTACGCCCGGACGGTTCCCATTATCGCCCTGACGGCCAACGCGATCCAGGGCACCGAGGACCTCTTTCTCAAAAACGGCTTTCAGGCTTACCTTACCAAGCCCATCGACATTATCCGGCTGGACACCATCATCAACCGCTTTGTCCGGGACCGCCACATGGAAGTTCAATTAGTCCGGAGCAACCAGCCCCTCCCCCCGGAAGAGGAAGCCGCCCAGGCGCCCCCTTCGATCCACCTTTGGGATGTCCTGGTGGAGGGCCTGGATATTGCCAAGGGACTCCTCCGTTTTGATAATAACGAAGCCACTTACCTGGATATTCTCCACTCCTTCTATTCCCAAATTAAGAAGGCCATTGAAAAGGTGAGGAATTTTTCCCCGGATTCCCTGGGGGAGTACCGAATCACCGTCCACGGCCTTAAGGGTACCGGTTATACCGTGGGGGCGGACGCCCTGGGCCGCCTGGCGGAAAGCCTGGAAAAGGCGGCCACCAACCGGGACATAGCCACCATAGAAACCCTTAACGAGGAACTCCTGTCCAAGTTGGAAGGGCTCATCAGCGGCCTGGAGGTTTTTCTGGAAAAGCTCATGAATTCCTCCTCCAAACCCCGCAGGGCCGCCCCGGATCCGGAGGTTTTATCCCGGATGCTGGCGGCCAGCCTGTCCTACAACATGAAAGAGCTGGACGCGGCCATCGAAGAATTGGAGCAGTTTAGCTACGAAACCCAGGGAGAGCTCGTGGACTGGCTTAAAAAACAGGTTTATCAATCCGAACTAGACCAAATTGTTAAAAGGCTTTCAAGCCTAAATCTTAAAAAGGAGGAATCAATTTAAATGAGCGAAGAACGCAGCACCGTTATGCTGGTGGATGATGATGAGGTTCACCTTAACGCGGGAAAAAACATCCTAAAGAATCTGTATAATGTTTTTCCCATCCCCTCCGGCAAAAAACTTTTTGATATGCTTGAAAAGGTAATGCCGGACCTTATTCTTTTGGATGTGGAAATGCCCGACGTGGACGGTTATGAGGTAATCAAAAAACTAAAAACCAGTTCCAAAACGGCGGATATTCCGGTTATTTTTCTCACCGCCCACATTGATCCGGGGCACGAGCTGGAGGGCCTTAGCCTGGGAGCGGTGGATTACATTTACAAGCCCTTTTCCCCCATTCTTCTTATCCGGCGGATTGAAAACCATATTTTCATTGCCCAGCAAAAAAAAGAGCTAAAGCACAAAAACGAGGCCCTTCAGACCACCGCCCTGGAAAAAACCGTTCAGGTGGTGGACATGGAAAACGCCATTCTCAACACCATTGCGGAGCTTTTGGAATTCAGGACGGAGCTTAACACGGGGCACATTACCCGGATTCAAAAATACCTCCGGATGATGATTGATCGGCTGATCTCCGAAAAGATATACACCGATACCCTTTCCCAATGGAACCTGGCCTTTCTGGTTCCCGCCGCCCAGCTTCATGACGTGGGAAAGATCATGGTCAACGAAACTATCCTGAACAAGCCGGGGCTGTACACCGAAGAGGAATTTGAACTGGTCAAGCATCATGCGGAATGGGGGGCCAAGATCATTGAGAGCATGGAAAACCAGATCACCGGCCATTCCTTCCTTCACCATGCCAAGATCATGGCGGCCTCCCACCATGAAAAATGGGACGGGTCGGGATACCCCAAGGGCCTAAAGGAAGAGGCCATCCCCCTCCAGGGCCGCCTGATGGCCATTGCGGATGTTTACGACGCGTTAATTTCCAAGCTGCCCTACAAGGAAGCCCTGCCGGCGGAGGACGCCAAAAAGATCATCATTGCCGGCCGGGCCACCCATTTTGATCCGGTCCTGGTTGAAGTTTTTGAAGCCCTTTCGGATCAGTTTGAGTACATCGCCAGAACCACCAGCCGGGGCGCCGACCCAGAAGCCCCTCCGGCTTAAAGCCCGAAAACAAAAAACCCTAATCTCTAAGCTGCCTTAGAGATTAGGGTCTATGCCGCCGAACAGAATCGAACTGTTGACACAGGGATTTTCAGTCCCTTGCTCTACCGACTGAGCTACAGCGGCAAGCCGGATCGCCGGAACGAAATTCACTATACCGGGACCCGCAAAAACTGTCAAGCCCCGGTTTTAAAAAATTTTACCCCCGGGGCCCTTTTTTTAGCGATTTTTTAGCCCCTTCCCCCTAAAACCGCCAGCTTGCATTGAAGGCCACCCGGAAAAATTCCAGCTCCCGGGCCGGGGAATCCAGCCGCCGGTCCTGGTAAAAGGGCGCATCTTCGGTGGCGGCGGTGAAGCTGCGCACCGTCCTTAACTGGGGAATCACCGCGAGGCTTAAATTTTGGGTGATGGTAAAATTGAGGACCAGGGAAAAGACCCACCGCCCCAGATCATCCCCCCAAAGCTCCCCGCCGGCGGTGTCGTAGAGGAAGGTTTCCACCTCCGCCATAAGGGCGGCGGTATTTAGAAAAATGGGCATCGAATAGCCCAGCACGTAGGAACCGTAAAAGTTTAGGCCGTTGCGGTTTTCCCCCGGACTGGCCTCAAAGTACCAGGAGTCCCCGGCTTGGGCTTTGCTGTAAGCAAAGTAGTTGATTTCCTGATACGCCCGGACCAGCACGTGGTTCCAGTCTCCGGGAAACAGCGCCGCCAGATCAAATTGAAAGGTTCCCCCGGCCAAGGCGCTCCACACAAAGCCGTCAAAAGCCTTTCCGGGGGCCTCGCCGGTGGTGCTGTCGTTTATCCCGATGCCGAAGAGCTCCGTTCCCAGGAGGGAAACGGTCCAGCCCGAACCTATCCTGCCGCCGGCGGTAAACTGCAAGAAGGCTATGGGGGTCCACACCGCTTTGATGATCCCGTTAAGGGAGACGGGGGACACCTCGGCTTGCCCGGTGAGGCTTAGGTTGTTGTCCCGGGTCAGGGGGCCCGCCCCTTGCAGAAAGGGGAAAACGTAGCTCCGGGACAGGGTCAACTTGGCCTCCGGCAGGGTTGAACCGACAAGCCCCAGGGTGTTGCTCACAGTGTAGCCCGGCGCCCCGGCGGGGGAATCCGCGGGAAGCCCCAGGATGCCGGCAAAAAGAATAAAGGCAAGAATCAGGATTCCTTTCTTTTGGTTCATAAAATTCCTCCCCGTCCAAAAACATTTAAGATCGCAGCCGGGTTCAGTCTACTACGGGAAGGCGCCCGTGGCAAGTCCCTTAGCCGTCTGTCAAGGAATTAACCACGGACCTCACGGACGACACGGACAGAATAATGAATTTATCCTGCGCCTCTTTTCTCTCACGGAGCACACGGAGCACACGGAGGGGAATACAAAAACTCTCCAGTCCTCCGTGCCTAGTTGAGAAAATTTCTTAGATAACCCAGGGGGTCCGGAGATTAATTCGCGTTTCCCCCGGGGTTTTTTTGGGGTCCCGCCTTGAAGGGGGCTTACAACCGGGCTATTTCGGCGGCTCTTACCGGAGGGTGTAGGTGATGGAGACCTCCACCTCCCTCGGAGAGGCGGGGCTTAGGGGCAGGGGGAAAAGGCTTCGGAGCAGCCTGAGGGCCGCCTGATCCAGAAGGGG
>JAISRN010000103.1 GCA_031273605.1 Spirochaetales bacterium
CGGATGAGATTTTGAAAATAATTGCTGGAAATCCTGCTATTACTTATGAAGAAATCGCCAACAAACTATCTCTGACCAGAAAGACAATTCAACGGCATATTCAAGAACTTAAAAACAAAGGCCGCATTCGGCGTATTGGTTCGGATAAAACGGGACATTGGGACGTGATAAGATGAGCCGGTGACAAAAACGGCTTTTTCGCCTTAGCGGTTTGGACTCTTCATGCTTGCGGGTCAAGTTTTAGGAGAACCCGCCCTAGGGCAGGAAGCGCACAAAGTTCCGGGCCGCCGCTTTTAAAAAGGATCGAATGATCTTTTCCATCCTGGCCTTGGCGTCCCTGTCCATGGTGTTTAAGGAACGCAGCATGGTGAGGGCATTTTTTAGCCACCCGGCGCTTAATTCGGTCCAGGTGCTAACCCCGGTGGAAGAGAGAATCTGAAAAAGGGCGTCCACAAATTCCTTAAGCTGCCGGGGCTCCAGGGCGGCAAGCCATTCTTTTAAGGTGCGGTCCACAAAAAGGCTCGCCGTGGTTACCTTTTCCAGGCGCACAAGGTCCTGGGGGCCAACCTCCCAGGAGTACGCGTCATGCTGCATGAGCCCCGACTGGCGGCTTTTGACCACCGCATAGTTGTCGTCGTTTTCAAAAAGCATCCCCACCACCGAAGTCTGGGGAATAAACGAATGTATCCGGTTCCGGACAGCCTGATAACCCGGACTTTCCAACACCCGGAGGTTAAATCCCGGAGCGTCGTTGCGGTAAACCGCGGCAATCCGCCTTTGAATCCGGGCCCCGCAGAAGGCCCCTCCGTAGGCCGCCAGGTTCCCCCCCTTGGAATGTCCCCCCAGCCGCAGCTTCCCCCGGAGCCGGCGGGCCGTTTTCTGCACATAGGCGACCGCCTCAAGCTGGGCGGGAATGGCCTCTTTAAAGCTCATGTAAAAATCTTCCTTCCAGCCCACCAGGGTATCGTCGGTTCCCCGGAAAGCCAGATAACCCTCCGGTCCCCGGGCGGTCCGGTAAGAGAGGGCCAGGGCGCAAAACTGCACCTCCCGGTCCGGGTCAACGTGATTAACGTAGCCGGTGATGCCGGTCTGCCCAAACCGGCGGGAGGCGGCGGCCCGGCGGAGCATCTCCGGCCCGTCCTGGGGGGGAATCAACTGGGCCCCCCGGGGAAGGCCGCCGTACTTCTCAAAGATCCGGCCGGCCGCCTCTTGAAGGGACACGAAAGGCCGCCCCCTTTCTTCCGGCCCCGGGACCAGGCCGTCAAAGGGAAAGTAAGAGAGGAGGGACATAATGAGGTTATCCACGGGGTTAAAGGGACTCTGCAAAAAAGTCAGATCCCCCCGCCATTCCAGGTAATCCAGCAAACTGCTCATTAGGCAAGTATAGTTCAAACCGGCAAAAAAATCACTCCCCCAAAGCCGCCGCCCGCAACCCACCCATATTTTGCCTTTTTTACGGTAGCTGCTTATGGTATCCGTATCTTGCACAAATTTCCCCTACCTGCTACAATATTCCCATGCTTAGAACAACAGTAGGCGATATATAAAATAGAAATTATTTTTAAATATAGCTTATATAAAGGTAATGGAATACTAATTATAGCAAGCCGTTTTGCCGATGGCCTTAAAAAAACCGGAAGTTTCACAGGAGAATGTTATGAAAAAAGTGGTCCTTTTCATTATCCCATTAATCATTATTATGGGCTGCGCCAGCGGCGGCAGGCCGGCCGGGGCGGCAGGGGGCGATTCTCCGGGGATAGATCTGGATGCGGCGATCAAAGAGGCTGCCGCCCAGATGGAGGCAAATCTTCCGCGGCAGACAAAAATTGCCCTGGTCAGTGTCGCCTCATCTTCGGTACAGCTTTCCGAATACATTATCAACAGGCTGGAAGCGGCTTTAGTGGGGGGCAGAAAACTGGTGGTGGTAGACCGGGCCAACCTGGACAGGATACGGGAGGAACAGGGGTTCCAGCTTTCGGGGGAGGTAAGCGATGAATCGGCAAAGGCTATCGGGCAGCTTTTGGGCGCCGGGGCCATTGTAACCGGTTCGTTTATCAACCTGGGAGATGTTTACAGCCTCACCCTAAAGGCTATCAATATGGAAACCGCCGCCATAGCGGCTTCTTATCCGGCGGATGTGGCTAAAAGCACGCGGATAGAAACTCTGCTCGCCGGCGGCGGAGCCGTCAGGACAGTTCCCCCGAGTCCGCCGGCCCCCGCGGCGCCTCCGCAGCCCCCAGCTCCCGCGGCCCCCCCGCAGCCCCCGGCCCCCGCGGCCCCCGCTCCGGTCTACCGGGTAGGCGATAGGGGTCCCGCAGGGGGCTGGGTGTTTTACGATATGGGTTTTTATATGGACGGCTGGCGCTACCTTGAGGCCGCGCCCCAGGATTTTCCCCTCAGCGTAAAATGGACCAGTGCGGGCATTGGGACTTTTTCCACCGAAACCGGAGTGGGAACCGGCAGGCAAAACACTTCGTATCTGGTTTCATTCCTCAGGGACAAAGGGGAAACCACCAGGGCGGCCCAGGTGGTGAGCGTTCCTGGGTATGGCGGTTATGACGACTGGTTTTTACCGAGCCGGGATGAATTAAACCTAATGTACGAAAATTTGAGGCGCCAAAGGCTGGGGGATTTTTCCAATAATGCGTACTGGTCTTCTTCTGGGGGAATTACCACCGGCCTAGACTGGAACCTGGTGGCCTGGCAAGTGAATTTTTCTGACGGCGCTCAGACCAGGGTTAGTTGTTCCGTTGACGCTTCGGTCCGGGCCATCCGGCGGTTTTAGGGGAAAGGAGCCCCATCCCGGCGCCCCCTTAACTGCCGACAGCGGCCGGGGGGCTCTTGTCAAACTTTCCCTTTTCTGCTATCTTTCATAAAATGTGGATTCCCGGGGGCCATCAGGTTTGCCCCGGGGGTCTGCCATCTCTTCTGCCCAGGGCAAAAAAGGAGGAATTGCCATGTCCGATCCGGACGGCGGTAGTCCTAGACTAACCACCGCAAAAGCCAAGCTTTTTCAGGGCCAAGCCCTTGTTTGCGGCATTTCCTTCCGGCCCCTGTTTTGGCCGCGTCGCAGGAGAAACCCAGCCTAAGTTCCGCCGGAACTTTTCCCCGTTTCTCCTGTTAAGGTTTTTCCGCAAGACAACCTAAGGAGAAACAAATGATCACTATCCGCATTCAAGACAGCAAGGGAATCGTAGAATCCCCAAACGTAGTTAAGGGCTGTTGGATTGACGCCCGCAATGTAACCCCGGAAGACCTGCGTATTTTAGAAAAGGACTACAAGATAGCCCCGGAACTCCTGACCGACATTATGGATCAGGACGAGCAGGCCCGGATCGAAAAAGAGGAGGAGTACACCGCCATCATTGTCCGCCTGCCGGTATGGGATGACACTTATGAAGTGGCCTTTTTAACCCTGCCCCTGGGAATCATCCTGTTTTCCGACAAGATTGTTACCATCTGTCAGGGCTCTTCCGGCGCTCTTTCGGATCTGGCTTCTAACCGGCTAAGGGGATTTTCCTTAAGCAACAAGAGCGCCTTTGTCTTAAACCTTTTAGGCCGGGCGGCCTTTGCTTTTTTGCGGGCCCTAAAGGAGCTCAACAAGCGGACCTCCGCCATTCAGCAGGAACTGCAGCGCTCCATTAAGAACAACGAACTTATTCAGCTTTTGTCGATTCAAAAATCCCTGGTGTATTTTACCACCAGCTTAACCACCAATGAATTATTATTGGAAAAACTTCAAAAATCTCCCCTGCTGCGGTTTAAGGAAGACGAAAAAGACCTTTTGGAAGATGTGCTTACCGAAAATAAGCAGGCTATTGAAATGTCAAAAATTCACTCTTCCATTTTAACGGGAACCATGGACGCCTTTGCCAGCGTTATTTCCAACAATCTCAACATTGTGATGAAGCGGCTGACCATTGTTTCAATTGTGCTTATGATTCCCACTTTAATTACCAGCTTTTACGGCATGAATGTTGATCTGCCCTTTCAGAATTCCCACATTGCCGTGCTGGCCATTACGGCCCTAAGTCTGGTTGCCGCCCTGGCCGGCGCCATCCTCCTTAATACCGACAGGGGACGAAAGCCCAAGTCAAGGAAGATTGCCCTGTCCTATGCCCACAGCCTGGCGGTTCCCAAAATCGGCAAATGAGGCAAGGGGGGGGTTAATGGGAAGGTTCCTGGGGATTAAAGAGAGTCCGGGGGGTTTTGTTTTCTAAAATATCCTGAAGGGTGTAGCGGCCGTTGGCCACGATCAGGGGAATCCCCGCGGCGGTGATCATCTCCGCCGCTTCAATTTTAGAAAGCATTCCCCCCATGCCCAGGGCGCTTTTGCCCCGGCTGGCCATACTCTTTATCTCCGGGGTGATTCTCTCCACCACGGGGATAACCTTTTCATCCCCCCCCTCCCCCGGATCCCTGGGGTAAAGGCCGTCCACATTGGTAAGGATAAGAGCCAGGTCCGCCTTTACGGCCCGGCTTACCAGGGCCGCTAAAATATCATTATCGGGAAAGGCGGTCCGGTCTTCCAGTTCTTCTTTGTTGATAAGATCGTTTTCGTTGATGATGGGAATGATTCCCCGGTTCATGTATTCGTTTAAGATATTAACCAGGGTTTCCACCTCCTGGGGATTGTCAAAATTATGGTGGGTTAAAAGAACCTGGGCAGAAAAAATGTAACGCTCCTTAAAAAAATCTCCGTAGTAGCGGTAAAGCCTTACCTGCCCCTGGCCGGACAGCAACTGCAGGTCCAAAATGCCCTTGGGCCGGTGGCGCAGCCCCTGAATTTCCATGCCCGCCGCTACGGCCCCGGAGCTTACCAGGCATATCTGGTTCCCCTCCCGAAAGAGCATGGCCATCTCATCCACCTTGGCATTAAGCCATTCCCGGTCAATGCGGTTAGCCCGGCTGATAAGGGCGCTGCCGATTTTTACCAAAAGCTTCATATCAGGTCCCGATGGGTAAAACTTTTTAAGCCCCTGGCATAATCATCCACGATATGACCGTTTCCTTCCAGAATATATTTATATATACACAGTCCCTCAAGGCCCACGGGACCGCGGGCGTGGATCTTTCCCGTGGCTATGCCCACCTCCGCCCCAAAGCCGTAGCGGTAACCATCGGCAAACCGGGAAGAGCAGTTCCACATAACCGACGAGGAATCCACCCGGTTAAGAAACTCCTCCGCGGCCTTTTTGTCTTCGGTAAGAATAACGTCGGTATGGCGGCTTCCGTGGGCGTTAATGTGATCGATGGCTTCCTGCAGGGTTTCAACAATTTTTACGGAAAGGATAAGATCGTTATACTCCGTTTCCCAATCGCAGGACGAAGCGGGTAAACAGGAAATTATTTTTTGGGTTTCTCCGCAGCCCCGGATTTCCACCTCCGGCATTATCTCCAGGAGGCGGGGCAGGATGTCCGCGGATTCCCTGTGAACCAGTAAAGTTTCGATCGCATTGCAGACCGCAGGATACTGGGTTTTGCCGTCCCGGATCAGCCTTAAACTTTTTTCCCTGTCATAGGTTTTATCCACATACATGGCGCAGATCCCCGCGGCGTGGCCCATGACGGGAATTTTGGTATGGTCCAAAATATGCCTGACCAGTTGGTTGGACCCCCGGGGGATCAGGAGATCGATGTACTCATCCATAGACAGAATGGCATTGATCTCTTCCCTGGTATGAAGAAGAAGAAAGCCGTTTTCCCAGTCCGGGGAGGTTCCAATCTGGGCTTCCCTCAACACCCGGTGAAGAACCCCGTTGGAAGCCTCCGCCTCCCGCCCGCCCTTAGCTAAAAGGGCGTTTCCCGATTTGGCGCAGAGCCCGGCAATCTGGACCAGGGCTTCCGGGCGGGCTTCAAAAATGACTCCCACAAGGCCTATGGGAACGGTCCGGCGGGTCAGGATGAGGCCCTGGTCCAGTTCCCGCTTAAGGGTCTTCCGGCCCAGGGGGTCGGGGAGCCGGGCCAGGCTTAAGAGCCCGGCGGCCATGTCCTCTAATTTTTTTTCGTCAATCAAGAGGCGCTTTATTAAAACCGGGGACAGGTTTTCATCGGCGGCCCTTTGGCGATCCTCAAGGTTGGCCTTGAGGATCAGGTCCCGGTGTTCCGAGAGGGCGGCGGCCATTTTTTTTAGGGCGGCCCGGCGGACTTCGTGGGGCAAAACCGCCGTTTTAAGGGAGGCCTGTTTAGCCAGCCGGCAAAGCTCCTCCGGTTTATTCACCGCCCAGCTCCCGGCTCCGGGCGGCGGCCCTGAGTACCGTCCGCCGAATCACCTCCCCCGCATCCGAGGCCTCTAAAATTTCCCGCCCCGCCAGGGTTGTTCCTCCGGGGGAGGAGACCATGCTGATCAGGGCCTCGCAGGAATAGCCCCGCTCCAAAAGCAGGGCCGCGGTGCCCTTCATGGTTTGCAGGGTTAAAAGCCGGGCGTCGGACTCTTCCAGCCCCAACTCCCGGCCCGCATCGATAAAGCCCTGGGCCAGCCGGGCAAAGAAGGCCGGCCCGGAACCGGAGAGCCCCGTAACCCCGTCCATCAGGCTTTCCTCCACCTCAATAAGGGGACCGGCGCATTGCAAAAGCCCCGCCGCCAGTTCCCGGTCTTCGGCGCTCACCCCGAGACCGGGAGTAAAGGCCCCGGTCATTTCGCCCACCAGGGCCGGGGTATTGGGCATAACCCGGATAAACCGGGCCAGGGGGCAATAGCCCTGAAGTTTGGCCAGGGGGACCCCCGCGGCAATGGAAACCAGGAGGCCCCGGGTTTCCCCCAAATCCTGCAGGGCCCGGGGCAGAACCTGGGGTTTTACCGCCGCCACACAGAGGCGGGTTTCCTCCACGGTTTGCCGGGGATGGGCCGCCCCCTCCACCCGGGGAAAGTCCCGTTTAAAAAGTTCTATCCGGTCCGCCTGGGTATCGTAGGGAACCAGGATCACATCCTGCCGTCCCCTGGCAATGGCGGCGGCCAGGGCATAGGCCATGTTTCCGGCCCCCAGGAATCCAACTTTAATCATAAATCCATTATACCGAATATGCCGGGCTGTTCAAGGTCCTGTGATTGACAATTCTTCTTTCCTTCCCTAAAATGAACTTCCTTGAGGAGAAACAAGATGGGGATAGCAGGCAGTTTCAAAGTGGCCCTGGCGGGCTGCGGAACCGTGGGGGGGGCCGTGGCCAAGATCTTAGTCCGGGACCGGGAACTCATTAAAAGCCGCAGCGGCGTAGACTTGGAACTAAAATATATCATTGATATACGGTTTGATCATGCGAAAGAACTGGGCTTGGATCCGGGGCTCTTTCAAACCGATCTGGAAACGGCCCTTAAGGACCCGGAGATCCAATGCGTTATGGAACTGATTGGGGGAACCACCCTGGCCAGGGAGGTGATCCGCCGCTGCCTGCTGGCCAAAAAGCCGGTGGTTACCGCCAACAAGGCCCTCCTGGCCCATCACGGGGCGGAATTGTGGGCCCTGGCCCGGCGGGAGGGAGTCAGCCTGGCCTTTGAAGCCTCCTGCGGCGGGGGCATTCCCCTGATCCGGGCCTTTTACGATGGGCTCCTGGCAAACCGCCTGGACGCCTTTTACGGCATCGTCAACGGAACCTGCAATTTTATCCTAACCGAGATGATTCAAAACGGCGCCTCCTACTCCCAGGCTTTAAAGCAGGCCCAGGAGGAGGGCCTGGCCGAGGCGGACCCGACCTTAGATGTTTCCGGGGGGGACAGCGCCCATAAGCTCACCATCATGGCGGCCTTAGCCTTTGGGCGGAAAATTGAACTGGAGAAGATTCCCGTTACCGGCATTGACGCTCTGGAATTGATGGATGTGGCCTTTGCCCAGGAGCTGGGTTACGTGGTAAAGCTCCTGGCGGTGGCCCAGCGGCAAAGCGGGGGCTTGAGCCTCCGAGTGCGGCCCGCCTTTATCAGCAAGGCCCACCCCTTAGCCTGGATATCCGGGGCCTTTAACGCGGTAAGTATTTACGGTCATGCGGTGGGCCACACCATGTACTATGGGCGGGGGGCGGGGGGCTCTCCCACCGCCTCGGCGGTTGTGGCCGACCTAATTCAAATCGCCCTGGGGGCCTATCCTCTTCTCTTTTCCCAAGTTAAGGTTTGGCCGGACCTGGGGGAGGAGGAAGTTCAACTGGGCCCGGATCAGATTACCAGCCGGTTTTACATCCGCACCGTAATGCAGGACACCCCCGGAATGTTTGCCCAAATGTCCGCCATTCTGTCCAAGCACGGGATCAGCATTTCCTCGGCCCTTCAAAAAGAACCGCCGGAGGATATTCCGGGGGGCACAGGGGTTCCTGTGGTAGTAACCACCCACACAACCCAGGAGGGCCTGGTCCGCCGGGCCCTGGAAGAATTTGACAAAACTCCGGGGGTCCGGCAAAAATCGGTTTTAATTGATATTATTGACGAACACCCCGAAAGGATATAGCCCGTGGGCCTAACCATTGCCGAAAAAATCTTTGCCCGGCATCTGCTGGACACCCCGGACCCGGAACACCGGGTACTCAAATTGGACCGGGTTTTTTGCCACGAGATTACCACCCCCCTGGCCATCAACGATCTGGCCGCCCGGGGATGGGACAGGGTTTTTGACCGGGAAAAAATCAAGGCGGTGATCGATCACGTGAGCCCCGCGAAGGACGGCAAAACCGCCCTGCAGGGCAAGATTCTCCGGGACTGGGCCGGGCGGCAGGGAATTGATTTTTTTGACATTGGCCGCAACGGAGTCTGCCACGCCCTTTTTCCGGAAAAGGGTTTTGTGCGTCCGGGGCAGACGATCATCATGGGAGATTCCCACACCTGTACCTACGGCGCCTTTGGGGCCTTTGCCGCGGGGGTGGGAACCACGGACCTGGAAGTGGGAATCCTCAAGGGAGTCTGCGCCTTCCGTTCCCCCCGGACCTTTAAGATTGAAGTTACGGGGAAGCTTGCCCCCGGAGTTTTTGCCAAGGACCTGATTCTCCGAATCATCAGCCTGGTAGGAACCGGAGGCGCCACGGATATGATCATCGAATTTACCGGGGAGGGAATCCGGCGGCTCACCATGGAAGAACGAATGACCCTCTGCAACATGGCCGTGGAAGCCGGGGCCACATCGGGAATCGTGGCGCCCGACGAGGAAACCGTGGGCTACCTGTGGCCCTTTATCCGGGACGACTGGGAAAGCCCCGCCCAGGCCCTGGAAGCCTACCGGGGGCTTCACTCCGATCCGGATGCGGTGTGGGAAAAAACCCTTGCCGTCGATGCCGGCGCCCTGGAACCCCTGGTTACGGTCGGGTATAAGCCGGACCAGGTTAAGACCGTCCGGGAGCTGGAAAAAACCCCGGTGGATCAGGTTTATATCGGCTCCTGCACCAACGGCCGGATTGGGGATTTGCGGGCCGCCGCGGAGGTCCTTAAGCCGGAGGTGGGCCGGGGTCGGAAGATTGCCCCCCGGTTAAGGGCCATTGTGTCCCCGGCCACTACCCTGGTTTTTCACCAGGCCCTCAAGGAAGGGCTCCTGGATATTTTTATGGAGGCGGGTTTCTGCGTTACCAACCCCACCTGCGGCGCCTGCCTGGGGATGAGCAACGGCATCCTGGCGGAAGGGGAGGTTTGCGCATCCACCACAAACCGCAACTTTCAGGGACGCATGGGGAAGGGGGGGATGATACACCTGATGAGCCCCGCCACCGCGGCGGCTACGGCCCTTGAGGGCTTCATCGTCAACTCAAGGCTCTACCGGGGCCGGGAGATTGAAAAATGAAAGATTTTAACGGGCCGGTTTTATTTTTAGACCGGAGCGACATTAATACCGACGAGATCATCCCCGCCCGCTACCTTAACGAGATTAGCAGGGAAGCCCTCAAGCCCTACCTGATGGAAGACTTAAAACTGCCCGCCTTTAGCCCGGAGGCTTTGCCGGGCCGCCGGGCGGTGGTGAGCCGGCGGAATTTCGGCTGCGGCTCTTCCCGGGAGCACGCCCCCTGGGCGCTGGAGGTGAACGGCATTCATATTGTGGTGGCCGTGAATTTTGCCCGGATCTTCCGGCAGAATATGTTCAACTGCGGAATGATGGCGGTGGAATTACCGGAAAATCAGATCGAAGAAATATTTCAAGCCTTTTCCCAAAAAGAAACCCTCCTCGAAACCGACCTTCCCCGGCGGCGGCTGACCTTTAGCAGCCAGGGCAAAACCCTCTCCTACGATTTTCACCTTTCGGATTTTGACCGGCGGCTTTTGGAATCCGGGGGCTGGGTGGAGTTTGCCGAAAAAAATTATTAACCCCGCCCTCCCCTCTGCCCGCTTACCCAGGGGCTGTCCGGAAGGTACCACCTTAACCGTTTTTCCGGGGCCTTGGTTATCCCAATCCGGGGCGAGGAGGCCAGGCGGCGGGGAGGGGTCCACCCGTCGTCCCGGAGAAGCAGGAAGCCCTCGTTAAGCCCCAGGCCGTCATGCTCCCGGTTTAAGCCCAGAGCCCCGGCCAGCCTTCCGGGACCGCAGGTTAAAAGCCCCTCCCCGCCCTTTTCCGGAGGCCGGTTTTTAAAGCGGCGGGCCGCCATAAGCTCCTGCCCTTCCAGGGGTTCCGCGGAGCGCAGCAGCACCGCGCTGCCCCGGCCCTCCTCTTCGGTAACAATGTTCAGGCAGTAGTGCATCCCGTAAATAAAATAAATGTAAACGCAGCCCCCCCGGGCAAACATGGCGCGGTTCCGGGCCGTGGGGCCCCGGAAGGAATGGGAGGCCGGATCATCGGCGCCGTAGGCTTCGGTCTCGGTGATGCGGAGGATGATTCTTCCGGTTGCCCCTAAAGCCGGGGGCGGGTCCGGAAGGCGGATCAAGAGCTTGCCGATAAGCTCCGGGGCAACCGCCTCCGGGGGGCGCAGAAAAAAGGACCGGGGAACCGGCTTTCCCGGAAGTACGGCATGGGAAAACTCCGGCGCCCCCTTCATGGAAGGTTAAAAAATTCTTCCAGCGTTAAACCCAGGCTATGAAGCCGCCCGGCCAGCGCCGGTTTAACGTAGCGCAGATGCCAGGGTTCATAGGCGTAACCGGTGATCCCCTCCTTCCCCCTGGGATAGCGGATAATAAAACCAAAGCGGTGGGCATTGGCCGCCACCCACATCCCGGCGGGGGTTTCGCCGAAGGATTCCTCTAACTGATAATTCATTTCCGGGGAAGTGATGTCCATCACCAAACCGGTTTGATGTTCCGAAGTTCCCGGCCGGGCGGAGTACCGGTCCGCGTACTCCTGCCCCTGGGTAAAAACGTAATTGTTGTAGAGGGCCTCCTGGGTCCGGTAGGCCCGGTAGCCGGAACGGGCAACTAAGGTAAAGCCCTCCCCGGCGGCGGCCCGAAAAAGTTCCGTCAAGGCCGCCGAGGCCTCCCGGCGCATTTTTCGGACCTCCTCCATCTCAAGGCAGGTGGGCGTTTCCACCAGGACCAGGTCCGGGGGAATGTAGGAGGAAGGGAGCCGCCGGGACTTGTTGACCAGGGCGTCATAATCCCCGGGGTCCCGGAGTCGGCCTTCCCCATCCAGGGTGCGCCGGGGGTCCTTGCGGAGAATCACCAGGCAGCTTTCCCCCTCCCCTTCCGCCAAAACGCCCCCCATCCGGGCCCGGACCTCCGCCGCCTCTCCGGAAACCAGGGTTCCCGACCGGATCCCCTCCAGGGCCGCTTCGGTAAGGCGGACCTCCCCCTGGGGGTTTACCTGAAACCATTCCGGCCGGGAAGAGACCAGGTCCCAGCCATCCGGGGGAACCGGAGAATCCCCGGCGGTCTGAATGAGGCTGATCGTATCGCCGGGGTGGAGAAAGAATTCCTGCCGGGCAAAGGACGGCCCCAAGGCCGGAGGCGGAACCGGGGACTCCGGCGCCCCGGTTTCCCCGGCGCCGCAGGAAAGGGACAGGAGGAGCCAGGCGCCCAGGAGCCGCCTTCCCGCGGCCCGGCGGGAAACCGGAAAAAGGGAAATTAACGGGGGGTTATTCATAAGGCCAGTATAAAAAGAATTCCCCCGGAGAGTCAAACCACCCTGAAAGCTACTTTGTCTTTGCCGCTTTCTTAACCTGGGCTTTCAGGGCTTCGGGAACGAATTCTATCGCATCGGGGAATTTCCGGACCGCCGCAGCGCATACCTTTGGGGTACGGAATTCGGCAGGCACATATTTCAAGGCTTTTCCGTTGATGTTGACCTTTACCGCTTCAATGAAAAATTCTTCCGACTGGAGGGCTTTGGGAATCAATTTGCAAATGCCGCCCCGCTCTTTAACCCCAAGAAGACAGACCTCCCTGGTACGCAATGAAAAAGGGACGTCATTAAATTGTTCCGGGTTCTTCCGTACAAAATCCAGAGCCTCCCTTTCGGTAATCATTCCTTTATAACCCCACTTGCGCAGTTTCCGGCAAGTTTCCTCATCAAGGGACGCGCAGCCCTCAAAGGCTTCTTTCCCGATTTTCCGCGGGGTATCCGAAATGAATATAGCCTTAAGTCCCGTACAGGCGCAAAAAGCCGCCTTTCCGATAGACTTAAGAGAATCCGGAATATACACCGATGTAAGTTTTTCGCAAGTATCAAAGGCATGATCCGCAATTTTCCTCACGGTAGGGGGAATATGCGCTTCCGTTAATTCTGTTCCCGGGGGGCACCACAGCAGGGTCTGGACCGCCTTATCATACAGAATATCCTCAATGGCGGAATAATCATTGTTCTGCCCGCTTACTTCGATGGTTTTAAGATCAAACCCGCCCCAAAAAGCGCTGCTTATATGTTCGCCCCCGATCTTCCGTACAGAGGAGGGGAGATGCAGCGAAGTAATCTTTTTGCCGCTAAAGGCGCCCTCCTGAATTACCTGTACGCCCTCGGGCACAACCACTGCGCCGCCTTTGCCGGT
>JAISRN010000115.1 GCA_031273605.1 Spirochaetales bacterium
AATATCGGCAGGAAATCCCTCTATATAAAATAGGAAAAAGGACCGATAATGAACTAGCTCACCCTGGGGCTCTTATTTTGGGGCGGAAAGGCAGAAAAAGAATCCCGGCGGAGAATCCCGGCAGAGAAGGTTGATTTTTAGGGCGCCGGGGGATAGACTTAAGGGAGAATCAGTTCCGGATGGGGGGATCAAATCCGGTTTGGGGAATCACTGAATGAGGCGTTCGGCCTTCTTTTTAATTTGTCTTCTCTTGCCCTTCCTGCCTTCCCGGGCGGCGGAGTTTTCCGACTATTACGGTACGGCCTCCGGGGCTTTTTCGGACTCCCACACGGGCTTAACGGTTTTCCCCCTCCTGGAGATTCCCCTCAGTACCCGGGCGGCCTCGATGGGCAACGCGTACACCGGGGTTTTTCTGGATGCCGGGGCCCTGGCGGCCAATCCCGCCTCCACAGCCTTTCTGGGGGAAACCGAGCTGTCCTTTTCCCACAACAACTGGCTTGCGGACTCAAGCATTGAAGCCGCCGCGTATACCCGCCGGCTAGGGGCCTGGGGGCTGGGCGGCGCGGCCTGGATTCTGCACCTGCCCTTTACCGCCTACAATTCCTACGGCGAAACTACCGCCGCCGTCCGGATTCCCGAGGCTGTTTTGGCCCTTAACTTTTCCCGCGCCTTTTTTAATAACTACTATTTTAAAGGGGTGGCGGTGGGGGTTAACCTTAAGGGCGCCCTTAGGATGGTGCCCGCCGCCGTTTATGGGGGACAATCCCTGGCCGGTCTCATGGCCGACATCGGTTTGGCTTCCTCTTTTAACTTTCTTAAATTCTACACCTCCCGGGAACGCAACTTTTCCCTGGGGCTGGCCGTGAAAAACCTGGGGATGGTAACCGGGAGCGATCCCCTCCCGTCCCTGGTTTCCGCGGGGTTTGCCTACTCCCCAGTCCGGCCGCTTCTCCTGTCCTTTGATTTTAACTACCCCTTTACCCTGGACCCCTCCATCTCCGCCAAAAAATGGTACTTGGGGGCCGGGGCCAATGTGAGGGTAACGGATTTCCTGTCCCTCCAGACCGGCTGGACCTTCCCCGGCGCCAATCCCCGGATTTCCCTGGGCAGCGCCCTCCACCTTAAGGAATTCAGCCTTTTGGTAAATTACACCCTGGACTTAACCACCCAGGTTAAGGCCCCCGACCGCTTTACCCTGGAGGCCCGGTTCACCATGGGGGATGAAGGCCGCGCCCGGACCCAGGATGAGGTGGACGCGTATTATTTGGAGGGCCTCCAGGCCTATGCCCAGGGAAACCTTGAGCGGGCCATTGCCTATTGGGAGGCCTGCCTGTCCCTAAACCCGAATTTCAAGCCCGCCGGGGATTTTTTGATTATTGTCCGCAAAACCCTGGAATTAAACCAGCGCCTCAACGAGCTTAACCGGCTTTAAGCCCCCTATCTAATTGTCCTTTGCCGCGGATGGCAAAGGACGGGTACTATTGTTTTTCTTTTAATATTTTGTTTACATACTGGACCATTAAACCAATATGGTCAATATATTTTAATTTAATATTTTCTGCAAAGCTCTTATTTATTTTTGAAGGTAATAATATATCTTTTAACGTTTTATTAGCCTGTCGGCCATAATTATATTTATATTTATTGGCTTTAATACAATTAGCATAAAAAATCATTTCAAATACTTGCATTTTTTGCTTTGGTCTTAAAACATAAACATCACGACCACTGTAATATGGTAAAGGCTGATAAAATGTTGATAATACAGATCCGCCGCCTGCAACAGAAAGGGTATGAGCAGTATTAGGTTCAATATCAATTTCCTGTTCCACAAATGCAGAAACACCATTGTTGTTTTCCGTTCGAGAAACGAAAGGAATGGAATTTTCATCTGTACTTTTGCATTGCGTCAAATTAACCAGTTCTAAATTAACACCATACGCAACATCAAATAAATCATTAACTTTTACGAGGTCATTATTTACATTTTGACTACACTCAAATGGATTATTGTTTTCGGCTAAAAAGATATGTTGTCCGGACATTGATTTCAAAACGGTTTCAAGATAAAAGGCCGTTCTGTCAAGTAAATTACATGAAATTTTATCCGGTATTAAAATGTCCTTTAATGTTTTATTAGCCTGTCTGCCATAATTATATTTATATTTATTTGCATTAATAAACTTTGCATAACAGATCATTTCTAATGTATTCATATTTTGTTTTGGCGATAATACCAATACATGAAAACCAGTATAATAAGGCAGAGGTTGATAAAACGTCGATAATACAGATCCTCCTACGGCTACTGATAATGTATGCCCGGGGTTAGTATCAATATCGTATTCACGTTCAACAAATGCCGAAATGCCGTTATTATTTTCTGTTCTTGAAACAAAAGGAACCGAATACGAAAGATTGCTTGGACATTGTTCCATATTGACAAGTTCAAGACTGTTTCCATAATTGATAGTAAAGAGATCTGAAATTTGCACAAGGTTACTCATCATCAGTTTCCGTTATTTTGTTCAAAAGACGGTTATTCATAAGAAAAGACATATAATTCAAAACTGCGTCTTCAAAAAATTCATTGGTTAGATTGGTGTAGTCTGTATCCATATAACTTTCTGCGAGCCATTCCATGTCTGCTGAAATTATTTTGTTTACGCTCAATCCCGCAGTGGTTTTGCGGTTATAATAAGATAAGAGCCATTTTTCTTTTATACTCTCCCATTTCTCAGCCGCATCAATTCTGCCTTTATTTTTTCGTTTTATAAAACCATCATCTTTATAATAACCAAAATAAGTTTCTTTGTTTTTCGGATGTGGTTTATGGGCGGTAAAAATCATGATGCAGGTAACAACATTCACCTTTGAATTAAAAAAGAGTTCATCAGGCATGGATAACACCGCCTCAAGAGTATGTTTTTCCAACAATTTCTTTTTAAGTTCATACGCCTTTCCTGATTGTGAAAGAGCGCTTTGCGCAGGAACAATCGCGATACAGGTTCCACCGTCAATCAGACATTCAAGGTTGTTCAGGACAAATTCCAGTTCATCGGTATCTGTTTTTTTATTTGCCTTGTAGGGAGGATTTAAGAAACCAATGGTAGGTTTCTTCGCTTTTACAAGCTCCATAATATCATCATCAAAACAACTGCCATTAATAATATTTGTTTTTCCATCCTGATGAATATACATATTGGATATCGCCAGTGCAAAAATATGCGATTGATATTCCGTCCCAATAAGTTGGCTGGTTTTAATTTCTTTCTCAGTTGCATTATTTCCTTTTGCATCAGCAATCATCCGTTTCATTGCGCTAATTAAAAAGCCGCCCGTTCCCGCACAGTTGTCATACACAACAGAATTTTTATTTGCTTGAGCCAAATCGGCAAAAAAATCTGTTATATGCGGCGGCGTTAGTACAATTCCCAATCCTTTATCACTGTTGGCATAACGCAAAAATTCAACATAAAGCTGTCCCAGCACATCAAAATATTTATGCGTTTTTATAAAAGAATTAATATTTTCATCAATTTGATCAATAATTTCTTTTAATACATTTTCTTTTTTTGAAAGGGATGTGTCTGTTTTAATAAAACTAAATTGTATATTTAAATTTTCAAGTTTCTTCCCGGCGATATTTGCGCTTTCAAGTTCATCTGATACCGTCTGCACAAGTGATGCCGCAAGATTTTCCGGTTTCTTGTGAGAAGCATAAGAACGCTTAAATGCCGGGTTTTCCAGTGCGATAAGAATAGAACTTATCAAAAGGCTGCGCTGGCTTTCAAGTATTTTATAACCATGCAATTTTTCATTTATCTTTTTGGTAAAATCCAGAAGTTTATTATAATCTTGTTTATACTTTTCAGGGCTTTTGAGATATGCGCTTAAATATTCAACCGGTGTTAAGAATTTATCATCAAAAATTGCAACTGCCTTTTTCTCATCTTTTAAATGAAGGAAATGAGAAATCATCAAGGCTTTCTTTGTTTCACCACTTACCGCAATTGCCAGCACATCATATTCTTTTGACAAATAGGAAGCATAAAGTAAAACACCATCAACAGCATATTCAGCGTATCGGGAATGGTCTTTGCTTTCATGCCTTGCTGTATCTGCTTTACATTCTATAACGATCAATAAATCAGGGTTAGTCTTGTAAGTAATAATGAATTCAGGATAACCCTGCCTGCTACCTTTTTTAGAAGCGGTTTTGAGCAGCTTGTCAATTTTTGGATTATCTGACCGTTGTTCTTCTAATATTATATGATCAAGAAATAGCGTAAAATGGCTTCTAACCAGCGCTTCGGTCTTTCTCTCATTCATGTTTCACTCCGTCTTCATGTTGGTTTTTATATTATATATTATTTTATAGAAAAATTCAAGAGCCCTATTTTTTATGCCTATTTTTTATGGCTGTTTATATACTTTTTTATACCCTTATTGCGAAACCGTAGAAATTTTCGAGGCTTAAAAAATGTCGCCTAACACCGTGTTTGCGAATAAAAAAAGACGCCGGAGAAAAATCCCCGGCGCCTCCTTTGCCTGTTCCGCGGCCTGTTATGGTTTTTCCGCGGTCAGCTCAATTAAGTCCTTCAGAATGCCCTCCAGGGAGGGGTAAAGTTTTTCGATAACCTTTTCGCTGAGGGCCTTGTAAAGTTCGTGGTTTGCCTGGTTGGGCAGGAACCTGTCGTAATTCTTGCCCATACCGCTTAGGGCGGCCTGCAGGTCGGGATAGATTCCCGCCCCCGCCGCGGCGCACATGGCCACTCCCAGGGAGCAGTTTTCCGATTCCTTGGTCCGGTTTACCGGCACGTTAAACAAATCAGCAATGATCTGGGCGGTAAAGTTACTCTTGCTGCCGCCCCCGCCGATGTAAAGTTCGTTGATGGGCACGCCGAGGTACTCCGTCATTTTTGAGGTGCCCAGCTTAATCTGAATCATGATGCCTTCCACCAGGGCCCGGAACATATGCCCCCGGTGGTGCCGGTCGTCAAAGCCCAGGTAAATGCCCTTGCCGGCGGGGTGCAGCGCCGTGGGGGACCAGTCGGGCAGAACCACCAGGCCTTCGGAGCCCGCGGGAATGGTTTCGGCCTCCCGATCCAGCAGGGCCTCTATCGAAAGCCCCGCATCCGCCGCCGCGGCCTTCAGGCTGTCCCCCAGGTTATCCCTGAACCAGGACACCAGCCAAAACCCCTTGCTTACCATGGATTCGTAATTGTAGAGCTTGGGGACGGCGCTTAAATAGGTGGTGTAAGAAAAATCCGGCGCGGGCTTGTACTGATCAAAAACAATATCCAAACCGCTCAGGGTCCCCAGGGTAATGTAGGCCTGGCCGTGCTTTACCGCCCCCGCTCCCAAAAGTTCGCATTGCTTATCTCCGGCGGCCATAACCACGGGGACGCCCTCGGGCAGCCCGGTAGCCGCCGCGGCTTCCCGGCTAACCTTGCCGATCACCGTTCCCGCGGAAACCGGCGGCGCCACCTGATCCCGCCGCATCCCCATGGCTTCAATTTCCGTATCTCCAGGAAAGGCAGTCCAGTTGATAACATCGTAGGGCAGCCCAAAGCTGTTGGAGATGGATTCGGCAAATTCGCCGGTCAGCTTGTAGCCCAGATAACCGGTGGCCCCCAGGAATTTCACCGCCTTTTCGTAGGCCGCCGGATTATTGAACTTAAGCCAGTTGGCCTTGGAATAGTAGGGCCAGAATAACTTATAGAAGGGATCGGGACTGTCGTTCTCCACGGCGCCCAGGGACGGAATATTCATCCGCCACCGTTCATCCATCCAACTGATGGGGTTGCAGAGGAGGTTTCCCCCCTTGTCAAGGGCTGTAAAAACCGCCCGCTGGCTGGAAACCCCGATGGCCGCGATATCTTCCACCTTGCCCTTGTAGTGGGCAAACATATCTTTGGACGCCGCCTTGAGGGCCCCCCAAAGATCATCGGCCCCGTGCTCCGCCCAGCCCTGATGGGGGGCAAGCAGTTTAGGATGCTCCGCGGCCCCCCTGGCAACCCGGTTCCCTTTGCTGTCATAGAGAATCACCCGGGTACTCTGGGTGCCCGAATCTATGCCGATAACGTATTTTTCACTCATAAAAGACCTCCCCAATCTTAAAATCTTCCGGCGCCGGTAGATGCCTCCGGCGAATGTACGTTTTTCCGTACAATCCGGTGAATTTTATTGTATCAAGCAAAATTTGATTCTGTCAATTTTTTTTTTTAGGTTTTATCAAATTTCCGGTTGATTTTTTTTATTCCGCCATTATATGATCAAATCCTCACTAGGGGAGGAACCCCTTGCCCGGAAATCCGGTTGTTTGGGTAAATAAACCGGTTCCTTCTGCCAAGGGCGGAGGCCGGGCCTTAAAAGGGGCCCCGGAGGTAAGAATTTTGACGAGGAAAGGGAGAAGAATGATGAAAAAGCGGTTATCAGGAATCCTGGTTCTGGGGCTTGCGGCCCTTGTTTTAATCGGCTGGACCGGCTGCAGCACAAAGGGCAACGGGGCGGAGTACGATCTGGACAGGGTGGAAACCCTGGCGGACAGCCCGCTCAAGGGCAAAACACTCTATTTTTTGGGTTCCTCGGTTACCATCGGGTATGCCAGCGAGGGAGTGGCTTTCCCCCACTACATAGCCAAGCGTAACGGGTGTACGTCGGTGGTGGAGGCGGTAACGGGAACCACGTTGATGGACAAAAATGAAAATTCCTACGTTCACCGGATGGAATTCGGCTCCAAGTTCGACAAAAATGCCGATGTGGACCTCTTCATCTGCCAGCTCTCCACCAACGATACCGCGGGGGGCACTATCGAGATGATGAACATGGGGAATATCGTGGGCCCCTCGGAGGATTTAAGCCTTTACGACACCTCATCGATCACCGGCGCCATGGAGTACATCATCGCCTATGCCCGGAAAACCTGGGATTGTCCCGTGGCGTTCTACGCCTGCTCCAAGCGCAACGATCCCCGGTATGGCCTCATGGTTGATCGCTTAAATGAAATTAAGGAAGTCTGGGGCATCAGCGTTCTGGACCTCTGGAACGACGCAGCCTTCAACGATATCACCAAGGAAGAGCGCAAACTTTGGCTGAAAGATGAAACCCACCCCACCAAGGCCGGCTATCTGGAATGGTGGACCCCGGCATTTGAGCGTTTTCTCTACGCCGAAATTTAAAGGGGGCAACTCCTGAAAATGGCGCATTTCACAAGGCAATAGCCAGCGAATGAACCGGTCCGGTCCTGCCCTGTCTTGCAGCCCAAGGGGTAGGCGCCGGGCCTAAAAAGGGGCCCCTGGGGGATTTTGCCGAGGAAGAGAGAAGAATGATGAAAAAGCGGCTATCGGGAATCCTGGTTCTGGGGCTTGCCGCCCTTATGTTGAGCGGTTTCGTCGGCTGCGTTACCAAGGGCAACGGGGCGGAGTACGATCCGGCCGGGGTGGAAACCCTGGCGGACAGCCCGCTCAAGGGCAAAACCCTCTATTTTTTGGGTTCCTCGATTACCATCGGGTATGGCAGCCGGGGGGTGGCTTTCCCCCACTACCTAGCCAAGCGTAACGGATGCACGGTGGTGGTGGAGGCGGTTTCGGGAACCACCTTAACGAACAAAAATCGCCGTTCCTACGTCCACCGGCTGGAATTCGGCTCCAAGTTCGACAAAAATGCCGATGTGGACCTCTTTATCTGCCAGCTCTCCACCAACGACACCAGGGGGGCCACTGTTGAAACGCTAAACCTGGGGAATATCCTGGGCCCCTCGGAAGATTTAAGCCTTTACGACACCTCAACGATCACCGGCGCCATGGAGTACATCATCGCCTATGCCCGGAAAACCTGGGATTGTCCCGTGGCGTTCTACTCCTGCTCCAAGCGTAACGATCCCCGGTATGGCCTTATGGTTGATCGCTTAAATGAGCTTAAGGAAGTCTGGGGCATCGGCGTTTTGGACCTCTGGAACGACGAAGATTTCAACAATATCACCAGGGAAGAGCGCAAACTTTGGCTGAAAGATGAAATCCACCCCACCAAGGCCGGCTATCTGGAATGGTGGACTCCGGCGTTTGAGCGTTTTCTCTACGCCGAAATTTAAGACGGGTTATTCGGCGGCGGGGCTGTTCATTTTGATAGGCCGGGGGGCTCTATCTCCGGAAGGGGAATGGCAATCTGAAAGCAGGCCCCCGGGCCGCCGGGCCGGTTGTCCGCGGAAACCTGCCAGTTGTGGTACTCCGCCACCTGCTTAACCACCGCCAGGCCCAAACCCAGGCCCTGCTCCCGGCGGGAGGAGGAGCCCCGGTAAAAAATATCAAAAATGTGGGGAAGGTCCCGGGGGTTGATTCCCGGGCCATCGTCCTCCACGGTAATCAGGGCTCGGTTCCCTTCCCGTCGGCAGGTAATTTCAATCAGGCCCCCGGGGCCGGTAAACCGGAGGGCGTTGGCCACCAGGTTCCCCAGGGCCCGGAGAAAGAGCCGCTGGTCCAGGGGAACCATTATCTCCGGCGCCGGGGGAATGTGAAAAGCCACCCGGCGGCCCAGGAGTTCCGCATCATTCTGAAACTGTTCCGATAAGGTTTTAACCAATTCCCCCAGGCGGACCGGGGACAGTTGATTCCGCCAGTCCTCTGAATCCAGGCGTACAAAGTTAATCAGGTCGTCAATCATCATTTCTAACTGATCCACCTTGGAGGCAATGATCATCAGGGAATGGCTTCGGGAGGCCGGATCATCCGCCACCCCGTCGCTGATGGCCTCGGTGTAGCCCTTGATCAGGGCCAGGGGGGTTTTAAGATCGTGGGAAATCCCCATGATAAACCGGCTGCGTCGCTGCCGGGCCTCTTTAAGGGAGAGGCGCATGGAGTCCAGGGAAAGGGAAAGGGCGGTGATTTCGTTGGCCCCGTTTATCTTAACCGGGTGGTCCAGCTCGCCCCGGGCAATGCGCCGGGTTTCTTCTTCCAAAAACAACACCCCCCGGCTGATGGACCGGGCGATAAAAAAAGTTGTTACTACCACAAAAACCAGGAGGAAAAGAATGATAACCAGAAGAATAGTAAAGGGGGAAACCCGGGGGGGAGGTTTATCCCCGACGTGATCGATCCTTTGCAGAATAAAGAAGGGGTTTTCGGAACGCCGGGGGAAGGATTCTAAAATATAGTTGAACCGGGGGTCCGGTTCCCTGAGGAGGGAAAAAAGGGCTCCCTCCTGCATGGTTTCTCCGGGGACAAAGTCCCCCAGGGTGGAGTAGAGGATCCGCCGGTCCCCCCGGAAAACGGAAACCTGGGTTCCCGGCCGCCGCCGGGCCAGGTAGAAGGAGATGGTCTGGGCCTCCTCCGGGGAGAACTCCTCATTAAGGTAGGGCCTTAATTCCCCATAAATTGAAAGGCTCTCCTCCTCCCTGGGCCGCTGGAGCCGGCCGATTACCATCAGGGCGGCAAAGGAAAGAAGGGGAACCACCACGATTCCCAGAAAGAGAAAGAGAAACTGGGTTTTAATTTTCATCCGGGACGCCCAGGTTGAGACGGTAACCCATGCCGTGAACGGTTTCCAGATAAACCGGACGGGAGGGGGAGTCTTCAATTTTTTTTCGCAGCCGCTGGATGTAAACCGCCACGGTGGTAAGATCGCCGAATTCATTTTTCCACACCGCGGCATAGATCCGGTCGGGGGTTTCCGGCCTGCCGGAGTTTTCCGCCAGGTAGGCCAGCACTTCGTACTCTTTGGCGGAGAGGGGGATTTTTTTCTCCCCCCGGCGCAGAAGGCAGGCCTCCGGGTCCAGGGTGAAGGGGCCGAACCTGAACAGCCGGGGCGCCTTGTCTTCGCTTTCCAGGGCCACCCGCTTTAAAAGGGCCCGGACCCTGGCCACCAGCACCCGGGGAGAAAAGGGCTTGGTAACATACTCATCCGCCCCGGAACTTAGGCCGGAGATCTGATCCTCATCGGAGTTCCGGGCGGAGACAATCATCACCGGGGTATTGCGGCTGCGCCGGAAGGCCTGAAGAAATTCGTAACCGTCCATTCCGGGGAGGTTTAAATCGAGAATGATAAGGTCCGGCCCCCAGGTTTTTAACAACCCCAGGGCGTCTTCGGCGGATTCGGCGCTTTTGACTTCCATTCCCTCCCGGTTTAGGTAGAGGGTGATGAGTTCCGCCATTTCCCGGACATCTTCGATAATTAAAATTTTTCCCTGCATGATTCTTACTTCACTATAAGGCCCCGGAATTATTAGGGCAAGGTTCTTTAAGCAAAAATAACAATAAATTATGCTGAATATATCCTGCATTTATTGTAAAGTAACGGAGAAATAAATAAGGTGGTATTATGAAATTTAACCTAATCCGGCCGGCCCGTCCGGGGCTCTTCCTTTTTCTGGGCCTCCGGCTTGCCGCCTCCCTCTGCCTCGCCGCCCAGGAGGGCCAAACCTTAAGCCTGGAAGAGGCGGTAACCCTGGCTTTGGAAAACAACTTAAGCCTGGTCCGCAATTCCCTGGAACTGGAAACCCTTAAGCGGACCGCCGGGACCGCGTGGAACAGCCTTCTCCCCAGCCTCTCCGCCTCCCTTTCCCTGGGGCGGGGAACCTCCCTCACAGGCGATCTGACAGAGGCCCGCCGGGAATGGGGGCTGGACCTGGGTTTTCAGGCGGGGCTTACCCTTCCCTTTTCCCTTGCCTCGGCGGTCCAAAAGGCCGGGGCGGACTACCGGGCGGGCCTAAGCTCCTACCAACAGGCCCGGCTGAACTTGGAGGTTTTGGTCCGCAAGGCCTACTACCAGATCCTCCTCCTGGAGGCCAACCTGGAACTCTCCCGGCAAAACCTGGCCTCCTCCCAGGCCCGGCTGGAAGAGATCTCCGCCCGGAGGCGGCTGGGACAGGCCTCGGCCCTGGAAGAATTATCCGCCAGGGTAGACCTGGAAAACCTCCGGCTGTCCCTGGGGCAGGCGGAAACCCGGCGGTTAAACGCGTTGGAAGACCTGGCCTTGACCTTAGGCTTTCCTCCGGGCAGCCCTTTGGAACTGGAGGGCAGCCTGGAAGACCGGGCCGGGGAATTTTTTAACGCCCTTCCGGAGGCCCTGGCTTTCCGGCTGTCCAATCCGGCTCCGGAAAACCCCTCTCTCCCCTCCGGGGAGGCCGCCTTTCCCGGCCTAGGCCTGCAGGAGGAGTCCTGGACCCTCCAGGCCCTGCGGGAATCCCTCGCCGCCCTGGAAGCGGAACGGACGCAGCGTCAGTTGAACGCGTACCTTCCCAGTCTGCGGCTTTCCTGGTCCGCCTCCGGGGCGGTGGAGTCCAAGGGCTGGCAGGACAATGCCGGGAGGTTTGGCTTAAGTTTAAGCTACGACCTGGCGGCCCTTATTCCCGGTTCGGGGGTGCAAAACGCCCTATCCGCCATAGACACAAGCCTGGAAGCGGCCCGCCTTAGGCTGCTGGAAGAAGAGCGCCTCAGGGAGAGCCGGACGATCCGGAATCAGCGGACGATTCTGGAATCCCTGGAAACCATTCAGGCCCTAAATTACAACGCGGAACTGGCCAGGCAGTCCTACCAGATGAGCGAGGCGTCTTACCGCCAGGGCCTTATCAGCCTGGATTCCCTCAGAACCGCGGGGGACAACCTTTTACAAACCCGCAACCAGCTTTTGCAGGCGGATTATAATTTTATTGCCGCCGTTTTGGATCTGGAAGCGGAACTCAATATTCCTTTCGGAACATTGTGGAATTAGAAAATTAAAATGCCGGGAGTTTTTCATGGCCAAAAAAAGCATTAGGATTCTTTTAACGTTGTTTGTACTTCTTATTGCCGGGGGGTTTTTCTGGTTTCCCCGGTTTTGGGCGGGGCGTTCCGGCACAGAGCCGGCGGCGGCGCCGGGGGGGCGGCCGGGGGGAGGCGGCGGAGGAGGGTCGGTTTTCTCCGTGCGTACCGCGGCGGTGGAACGGCAGACCCTTCAGGCCTACATTGTGGTAAACGGCGACATTAAGGCGGAGCAGCAGGTGGCGGTGCTGCCCGATGCCGCCGGCAAATTGGCGGCGGTTCACACGGCCCTGGGCGCTTCGGTGGAGCGGGGGGAAGTGATTGCCCTGGTTGACCCCTCCCGGCCGGGGGTAAGCTACGAGTTAAGCCCGGTCTACGCTCCGGTGAGGGGGGTGGTGGTTTCCTCTCCCCCCGCGGTGGGCTCGACGGTAACCACCTCCACGGTTATCGTCAATCTTTCGGGGAACTCCGCCGTTCAGGTGGAGGCCCGGATTCCCGAGCGGGAGGTGGGGCAGTTGGCCCCGGGCTTAAGGGCCCAGCTTAGCCTTGAAGCCTTTCCGGGGGAGACCTTTTCCGCGGTGGTCCAGCGGGTTTCCCCGGTGGTGGATCCGGATTCCCGGACCAAGCAGATCATCCTCAAATTTGACGGCCCCGCCAACCGGATTAGCCGGATCAATCCGGGGATGTTTGCCCGGATTAGGCTGAACACCCGGACCTACAACCGGGTCCTCGTCATCCCGGCCGAGGCGGTTATTGAGTTCAGGGGAACCAACTGCGTTTACGTGGTTCAGGAGGGAGATCAGGTTTCCCTCAGGGAGATAACCACCGGGGTTACGGTGGACGATCAGGTTCAGATTCTCTCTGGCCTGGAAGAAGGGGAGGATGTGGTGATTCAGGGGCAGCAGTTCCTCATTGAGGGCAGCCGGGTTAGGGTGGTTAACCGCGAAGGCCCTGCCGCCGAAACCCCCTCCCCCGGCCCGGCGGCGGGACCCGGAAACGGCGGGGCAGCCGGACCCGAAGGCGATCCGGCGACTCCCCCAGGAGGCTCCCGATGAGCCTGTCCCAGCGAGTTGTCCGCCGCCCGGTACTGGGGCTGGTCATCTTTGTCCTCATTGCCATCGTGGCCCTGTACATGGTTTCCGATGTTACCATTGACCTTTTCCCCGAAATGACCAACCCCATCCTTACCGTGTCTACCAGTTATTCCGGGGCCGGTCCGGAAACGGTGGAAAAGGCGGTTACCCGGCTTATGGAATCTACCCTGGTCAACCTGGGGGGACTGGTAAATATCACCTCGTCATCCTCCGAAGGGTCCAGCCAGGTGAGGCTGGAATTTGAGTTCGGCGCCGACCTGGACGCCAAGACCAACGACATCCGGGACCGGCTGGACCGGGTGCGAAACCGGCTTCCCGACGGAGCGGGCAGCCCCCAGATCATGCAGTACGATCCCAACTCTATGCCCATCATGCGGATTGCGGTTCAGGGGGACCGGTCCCAGGATGAACTGCGCTCCGTGGCGGAATCCCTCATTCAAGTCCGGCTGGAGCAGATTGACGGGGTGGCCGCCGCCGATGTGATGGGGGGAAGGCAGCGGCAGGTTCAGATCACGGTGTCCCAAAACCGCCTGGAAGCCTACGGCCTCACCATCACCACCCTGGCCTCAAGCCTGGCCCGGCAAAACCTGGAGTTGGGCGCCGGTTCGGTTATTGACGGAACCCGGAATTACAGCATCCGTACCACCGGGGAGTATACCTCCCTTCAGGATATTGCCGAAACCGTGGTAACCCGGCGGAACGGCGCGGACATCAGGCTGCAGGATGTGGGGGAGGTTTCCTTCGGCTACCCCAACGAAACCTCCACGGTTTATATTAACGGCCAAGTGGGGGTTTACCTGGGAATTACCAAGCAGTCCGGGGCCAATTCGGTGGTGGTGGCCGACCGGGTTTACCAGCGGCTTGAAGAACTAAAGGATGGGCTGCCGGAAGATTTAAGCCTCACCGTTACCCAGGATTCCACCACCATGATTCGGGACATGATTAATGAACTGGTCAAGTCAGCCGTTACCGGCGCCATCCTGGCTATGGTTATCCTTTTTCTCTTTCTTAGAAACATCAAAAGCACCATCATCATAGGCATCTCCATCCCCTTTTCGATCCTCGTAACCCTTATGATCATGAGCCTGGCCAAGATAACCCTGAATATGCTTACCATGGCGGGGCTTATCCTGGGGGTGGGCATGATTGTGGACAACTCTATTGTGATTTTAGAAAACATTTTTAAATTCCGGGAACGGGGGTCCCGGCCGGAGGTGGCCGCGGAACTGGGAACCCATGAGGTGCTTTCGTCCATTATCTCCTCAACCCTCACCACCCTTTGTGTCTTTGTTCCCATCTTTCTGTTTAAAAACCGCCTGGGGCAGCAGGGGCAGCTTTACCAGGGCTTGATCCTTACCGTGGGAATCTCCCTGACCGCCAGCCTTATGATTGCCGTTTTTCTGGTTCCCATCCTTTCCTCTAAGTACCTGGCGCTGCAAACCCGTTCCCAAAAGCCCTTGAAAAATCCCCTTCTCCGGGGGCTGGACCGCTTTTTTGAAGGAACCCTGGAGTTTGTCAACCGGGGCTACCGGCGGCTCTTGACCGCGGGGATTTATCACCGCATCCTGGTGCTTATCCTGGTGGCCGCCGCCCTGGGGGGGGCTATTTGGGCGGTCCCCCGGCTGGGGCTTTCCTTCATGCCCCCCGCCAACGAGGATTCCGTTTCCCTCCGGGTTAATATGCCTCAAGGGACCCGCTACGAAATTACCAAAGAGGTGATGCTGCAGCTTCAGGATTTTGCCCTGGAGGAGATCCGGGGAATTGAAACCCTCATGGTGAACATCGGAGGGGGCGGAGGGGGAAGAAATTCCCACCAGGGAAACCTGAACTTGAGCCTGGACCTGAACAATCCCGAAGCCGATACGGCCCAAAGCGCGATGAACAAACTCAGAAGCCGCTTTGGGGATTTTCCCAACGCCCGGATGACCTTTGGGCAGGGCAACTTTAGAATGGCCATGGGCAGCAGCGGGGACATTGACCTGTCCCTGCGGATTGACGACATTGACGAGGGCCTGGCGGCGGCGGGGGAGATTGTTGAACTTCTGGAAACCATTCCGGAAATCACCGATGTCAGCCTGGACCTGGATGAAGGGCTGCCGGAAGTTGAGGTGGTTATCGACCGCAGCCGGGCTTACGACCTGGGCCTTTCGGTACGGGACATTGCCGCCGAAATTTCCGCCGCGATGAACGGAGTAACCGCCACCACTTTCCGCTACTCCGGGGAGGAGTACAACGTTAACCTTATCCTGAGGGAAGAAGACCGGGAAAGGCTGCCCGACCTGGAACGGATCTTTGTGGCCTCCTCTACCGCAGGGCTTGTGCCCCTGTCCAATTTCGCCTCGTTAAAAAAAGGGCTGGGGCCGGTAACCATCCGGCGGGAGAACCAGTCCCGGATGATTCACATTACCGCCAGCCTTGCCTCCGGAACCAGGGCGGACTGGGCGGAGAGCCGGGTGCGCCAGGTGGTGGGAGAAAACTTTGTTATCCCCGAAACCATGAATCTTACCTACGGCGGGCAGTGGGAGGAAATTACCGAAACTACCCGGACCTTTGTGCTGATCTTTACCCTGGCGGTACTCCTGGTTTTTGGAGTTATGGCGGGACAGTATGAATCCTTTAAGGATCCTTTAATTAACCTCTGCACAATTCCCTTAATGGTTATCGGGATTGTGTTAATCCATGTTTTTGTGGGCCAGCAGTTGAGCATGTTTACCCTGGTAGGGGCCGTAATGCTTGCGGGCATCGTGGTAAACAACGGCATTATCCTGGTGGATTACACCAACCTCCTGGCCCGCCGGGGGGTTGCCATCCGGGAAGCCTGCATTGAGGCGGCCTCAAGCCGGTTAAGGCCGGTTTTAATGACCACCCTTACCACCATTTTGGGCCTTATCCCCATGGCCTTTTTCCCGGCCCCTCCTCGATGATGATTCAGCCCATCGGCCTTACGGTTATCGGGGGGCTGCTTTCCTCTACCTTCATTACCCTCTTTTTTATTCCGGTAATGTACAGCCTGCTAAACGAAAAACGCTCCCGGGGCAAAACTCCCCGGGGGGCCCTAAAGGAAAACCCATGATTCGTATTGAACTGATTGCCAACCGCTCGGTCCAGAGGGACTTAATTGAGGCTTTGGAAAGTTTGGGAGAAGGCTTTAGCTATACCCTCCTCCCCCTGGCCCACGGCCGCGCCCGGGGCCGGTACCGCCTGGGCACCGCCACCTGGCCGGAGGAGAATTTTGTTCTCCTGGCCTACGTCTCCCCGGAGCTGGCCCGGGAGGCCGCGGACAAGGTCCGGGGGGTGATTAAAAAATTTCCCCAGGAGGGCATCGCCTTTTTCACCCTCCCCGGCGGGGAGGCCCTGGGGGAGGAATGAGGATAAAATGGCGCTTCATTTTACGCTGATAAGTTCGTAGTCTCCGCTTCCCAGGCCGATTTTTTCGGCGTGGCTTATCTGAACCCGCCAATCGGTGGCGGGATGAATGTCGGTAAAGTGATCCCCGGTTCTCCGGCGCCGTTCCGAAAGGATGCTGCTTTCCACCCCGGGGCTGGCGTTGACCGCATCAATGCAGGCCTTATCTAAGGCCACCGGATCAAAGCCCGCAAAAATGCCGATGTCAGGAATAACCGCCGCGTCATTCTCTCCGTGGCAGTCGCAGTAGGGGGAAACCTGATTTACCACCGACACATGAAAGTGGGGGCGGCCGGTTAGGACCGCCTTGGCGTATTCGGCAATTTTACAGTTAAGGCTTGACAGGCTGGTGCCGGAATTATTTTCAATGGCATGAAAGGAGCAGGCCTCGATGCAGCGGCCGCAGCCCACGCAAAGGCCGGGGTCGATGGCCGCCTTGTTTTTGACAAAGCTGATGGCCTTTTGGTTGCAGAACTTGGCGCAGGTCCGGCAGCCCGCGCAGGCCTCCTGGGAAACTTCGGGCTTTCCGTCGTTGTGCATGACCATCTTTCCCGCCCGGCTGCCGGAGCCCATGCCGATATTCTTTAAAGCTCCGCCGAAGCCCGTCATTTCGTGCCCCTTAAAGTGGCTTAAGGAAACCACAATGTCCGCATCCATGATGGCCCGGCCAATAAGGGCGGTTTGGCAGTATTCCCCGCCGGGAACCGGGGTTTCCGCTTCGTCCAGCCCCTTGATTCCGTCGGCAATAACGTTGTGTACCCCTGTGGAAAGGGGGGTCCAGCCGTTTTCGTAGGCCGCCTCCATGTGGACCAGGCCGTTGTTCCGGCGGCCCACGTAAAGGGTATTGCAGTCGGTTAGGAAGGGCCGCCCCCCCAGGGCCTTGATCCGGTCCGCCACCACCTTGGCAAAATTGGGCCGCAGAAAAGAAAGGTTCCCCGGTTCGCCAAAATGAACTTTAATGGCGGTAAACTTATGATCAAAGTCAATCCCGGAGATTCCCGCCTTAAGGATAAGCCGGTCTAATTTGGCCAGGAGACTATCCCCCACCGCGCAGCGCATGTCGGTCCAATAAACTTTCTGTTTTTCCACTATGTTTCCCCCTGTTCTAAAATGTCAGATTTTGGAACTGCAACCTCTAAAAATGGCAACTATGTCCTCATATCCTGAATTGTGGGTCAAGTTTAGGCGCTCTCTGGCGGGGTTCTTCATTATAAAAGAGCCATAACCTTTGACTCCAACTTCTCAGGTTTTTCGGCAGATGCAAACCTGCCAATGACCCTTCCGTTGCGATCAATCAAAAATTTGGTAAAATTCCATTTAATATTTTTTCCAAAAATACCGCCTTTTTGCTTTTTGAGAAAAGTATATAAGGGGGACTCATTTGTGCCATTCACATCAATTTTACCAAATTGCGGAAAAGTAATTTTATACCGCAAGGTACAAAAAGAATGAATTCCTTCATTATTTTCCGGGGCCTGCCGTCCAAACTGATTACAGGGAAAATCCAGTATCTCAAATCCTTTATCATTATATTTTTCATATAATTTTTGCAAGCCGTTATATTGCGGCGTAAAACCGCAATGGGTTGCAGAATTGACAACCAATAAAACTTTTCCCTTATAATCCGAGAGGGATTTTTCTTTTCCATCTATTGTTTGGACACTAAAATCATAAATAGGCATATTTTGCTCCTAAAAAACAAACTTATCCTTTGCGCGCCTCCGGCGCCTTTGCGGGGTTCTTCCGGCCTCTCTTTCCCTAATTCCGCAAAAAAGCCCGGCGTTTTAGTTTGGCGTAAAGGGAAAAGAGGGGCATATCCGTCCGGTAGATTCGCCCCGCCGGGCCCCGGGGGAGGGTCTTCTTCCGGGCGGCAAGAATTTTTTCGAGCTTTTCTCCGCCCCTGGTCTTAAAACGCTTGTTCAGGTACCCCAAGAGGTCTCCCAACTGCCGGGCTTCCTCCTCCCCCGGTTCCCCCCAGCTTTCCAGAACCCCATCCCCGGCAAGGAGCCTTTTAAAAAGCTCCGCCGGCGCAAGCTGTTCATTTTCCTGCAAAAGGTCTTCCAGGCGGTGAAGAAGGGGACTGTAGTTAAACACAATTTTATCCGCGGCATCCCGCAGGCAAATTCGCCGGGCCACCGCGGCCTGGGAACTCTTAATCTGCCTGCCCAGGAGAAAGTAAGCCCCCGCCGCCGCGCCCCCGGCAATGAGAATTTCATCCAGGAGCGGCAGGGGGTCCCGGATAACGATGGCGGCAAAAAAATAGGCCAAAAGAAAAACCCCCGCGGAAAAGAGAAACCGGGGAATAAACCGTTTCTCCTGCATCCATCGTTCCACATGCTGCTCAATATGCTGGTAAACTTCGTTTCTAAAAAATACCAGGGAATCCACCCGGGGTTCGGCGCCGTAGCAGCCCAGGAGAACCAGGGCCTCCCCCTTCTGAAGCCGGTCGCCCCACTCCTGCAGAAAGGCCTCGTCGTTAAAGGGATGAAGAATAAGGGGAAGCCCGTTTCTCCGGGTTAGGTGAAAAATAAAATGTTTAGCCTGTTCCATAATGAATTATTTCTCCTCCGGCCCGGGGGGTTCTTTCTTCAGGAAAACCTGAGAAAAAATTTTAATCAGCGTTAAAACCCCCCGGATCATCAAAACTAACGCCAGGATAAGCCCCAGGGCGGCCTCCCCATAGTTGTAAGGAAAGCCCCAGGAAAAAAAAGCCGCCTCAAGGAGAAAAACAAAGAAGGCTAGGATGGCGTCTCCCGGCCCTTCCCGGGGCGGCGGTTCCCCCTCCCGGGCCAATCTCCGGGGCCGGTAATACCGGAGGGCCTCCCCAAATACCGTGGTCAGGATCAGGGTAAAGAGGCAGACCACCGTGGGAATCCGGGTTTCCAGGCCCAGGCTTATCCGAAAAATTAACCCCAGGGATTCCAGAAAGAACCCCAGCCCCGCGGCGGCGGTGAGAAGGGACACCGCCAGGGCGGCCGCCTCCTTAAACCCCGGCGCCGGAGGGTCCAGGGCCCGCCGGCTAAAGCCGTAAAAGCCCCACAGCCCCAGGATGATCACCAGCAGGCTATGGTCGTAAAGCCCGGCGGCGATGCGCAAAAGGAAAACCGCCCCCGGAAGCGGCGCCTGCCGCCAGAAGTAGGCGCCCGGCCCCGGGGCGGAGGATTTACTGGTCATGGGCGTCGACAAGGCCGGGGCCTTTCCGCGCCGGACCAAGGGGCGCGGGGCGGCGGCGTTTATAAAGTTCAATCATCCGGCTAAACCCCGATGACTTATCCTTGAGCTGCCGGGACCCCCGGGTAATTTTACACAGGCTCAAACCCAGCTCCCGGACAATTCGCCTTTGGCTAAACCCCGAATCGAGGAACCGCACCGAGGCCCACCGGGTAGAAACCTCCTGAATTTCCTGGGGGGTAAGGATGCTCCTTAGGAAATCCTTAATCAAAGCTCCATCGGAGCAATCCGCCAGGGCCTGGGACAGTTCTTCAAGGAAGGGCTCCCAGCTAAGGGGCGCCGGGGTTTTGATCCCCCCCGGAGTTTTAGGGACCCGCCGGAGGGTGGAAGTTTCCTTATTCATATTGTAACTATACCCGCGGCGGGTTTCTTGTCAAGTTAGGGGGAAGGGGAGTAACTGCCCGAGAAGGATTTGAACCTCCACCGACGGATCCAGAGACCGGAGTGCTACCATTACACTATCGGGCACCGTTACCAAAAAAAAATAGCAAAATTCCCGTGTTCTGTCAAGGGGAAAATATCAGGGAAAAATAAACCGTGTCGCCGCCGGGCAAAAAGATTCTTTCTCACCCTGTGCGGGGGGAGAGCCTGCGTACAGGCTCGTCTCCCCCCTCGCTTCATCCCCCTGCGGGGTATTCCGCTCCCCCCCTCAGCGGGGGCTTTCGCCCCCGCAACGCCCCCCTCCGGGTTCAGCGGTTGGTCAGGGCGCTGTCAAAGGCTATCTCCGAGGCGGAAAAATTGATCCGCCGGACGTACTCGCAGGCTTCCCTGGCCCCAAAGGCCCGGTCCATCCCCGAATCTTCCCATTCCACCGACAGGGGGCCCTCATATCCCGCCTGGTTTAACTCCCGGATAATGCCGTCAAAGTCCGTGTCGCCGTGGCCCAGGGAGACAAAATTCCAGGCCCGCCGGGTATCCCCAAAGGGCAGGAAGGAGCCTAAAATTCCGGCCATTTCATTCTTAAAGAGCTTCACGTCCTTCATGTGTACGGGTAAATCCGGGAGGCAAATTTTCGGATAAAGGCCGTTTCGCTCACCCCCTGCCAAACCAGGTGGCTGGGATCAAAGTTAAAACCTAGGGT
>JAISRN010000187.1 GCA_031273605.1 Spirochaetales bacterium
GAATTAATCAACCAACCCGCAGAGTGGTCGGGGTCCGGTTGTTTTGGTCCGGTATCTGACTCAGGGTAGATACCCTTAGTACCGCCGCAAGGGGCTAAACTTGACCCATAACTTTTCCGGAGCTTGTGCCATTCTTGAGCCATAGGTGGAGACATATTTGGCAGACCCTCACCAGTCCGCTCGGTCCTAAGCCGTGAATGAACTGCAAAAGCGGCATCTAAAACTATTTTGGCTATATTTTCCTGCTCCAGCGGGACCATATTCTTCCCTATATTCGACGGAGTGAACACAGAGTGTTCACGATTCGACATTTGCGGTTAAAAATTCTTTTTCAACAGGGAATAAAGAATTTTCTCAACTAGGCACGGAGGACTGGAGATTTTTTGTTCCCCCCCCGTGAGCTCCGTGTGCCCCGTGAGAGAAAAAGGTGACAGCCCCCACGGACGACACAGACATCACGGACAAAAGCGGGAATTTTGAACAAAGAGTCTGTGTTTTCCGTGTGGTCCGTGGTAGTTCCTAAATTGAGAAGGGCCGCCGGACCGGGAAAAGGATTGACCAAGGGCGCGGTTATTATTAAGCTGGTGTCATGCTGGACCTAAAATTTGTCAAAGAAAACGCCGGCGCCGTCCGGACTAATATCGAAAACCGCTTTATGAAGGTAGACCTGGACACCCTCCTGTCCCTCTACGACCGGCGGGCCGCCCTGTCCCTCCAAGCCGGGGGGCTCAGGCAAAGGCGCAACGAAAATGCCGCCGCCATGAAGGGCCCCCTGGAACCGGACCGCCGGGCCGCCCTGGTGGAGGAAGGCAAGAGCCTGAAAGAGCAGATTGCCGCCTGCGAGGAGGAGCTGGGCCAAGTGGAGGCCCGGCTGGAACCCCTGGCGGCCTCGATTCCCAACATGGCCCACCCCGACGCCCCCATTGGCCGGGAAGACAAAAGCAACCTGGAAATCTCCCGGTGGGGAACCCCCCCCCAGTTTGACTTTGTCCCCAAAGACCACGTGGAACTGGCCTTAGCCCTGGATATGGCAGACTTTGACGCCGCCACCAAGGTAAGCGGCCCCAAGTTCTACTATCTAAAAAACCGGGGGGTTTTTCTGGAACTGGCCCTCTGCCGCTACGCCCTGGACATCCTCTCGGCCCGGGGCTTTACCCCCCTGATTACCCCGGACATTGCCCGGGAGGAGGTGCTCTTGGGCATCGGTTTTAACCCCCGGGGGGAGGAAAGCAACATCTACACCCTGGAAGGCACGGGAACCGCCCTGGTGGGAACCGCGGAGATCACCCTGGGGGGCTACTACGCCGGGGCCACCTTTGCCTCCCGGGACCTGCCGGTTAAACTGGCGGGGCTTTCCCACTGCTTCCGCCGGGAAGCCGGGGCGGCGGGGCAGTACTCCAAGGGGCTCTACCGGGTTCACCAGTTTACCAAGGTGGAGATGTTTATCTATTGCCTCCCCGAGGATTCGGAAAAGTATCACCGGGAGATCCTCTCCCTTGAGGAGGAGATCTTCCGGGGCCTGGAGATTCCCTACCGGGTGGTGGACACCTGCACCGGCGACCTGGGCGCCCCCGCCTACCGGAAGTTTGACCTGGAAGCCTGGATGCCGGGACGGGGCGAGGCGGGGGATTGGGGGGAAATAACCAGCGCCTCCAACTGCACGGACTACCAGGCCCGGAGGCTGGGCTGCCGGTTTAAGCGGGGCCCCGGCGAGCCGGGGGAGGAGCGGGGTTTTGTTCACATGCTGAACGGCACCGCCGTGGCGGTATCCCGGGCCATGATTGCCATTTTAGAAAATTTTCAGCAGGCGGACGGTTCGGTGCGGATTCCGGCGGGGCTGGCGCCCTATGCGGGGTTTGATTCTATCTCTCCCCGGAATTAAAACAGCCTTAACAGCCGCGGGGAGTCATAAGTTAACGGACCACCCTAGGTCCTTCTTCTGGTGGGAATTATGATGAGCAAAAGAGAAAAACCGCCGGTTTATTTCTTGATTCTATCCAAAACTGATTTTTGATTCTTGGCAAAAGCCTCCAGATGGTAATCCTTTTCTTTAGCCATAAGAACCCGGATGTCTTGTTCCAGCTTTTCGGAGCAGGGAATACAGAGATCCTTGTCAAAGATAGTGACAAAATTCTTTCCGGAACGGGGGGAAGGTATGTTTTTTTTGCAGTTATCACAATAAACATACAGCATGTTAGGTATCTCCTTGATCCATTTATCTTAAAACCTTATATTATAAATAGCAACCCGGTTTTGAGAAAGGGTTCCTTTCCACAAACCGGTTTTGAGACCGTTTCTAAAGGCCAATACACAAACCCACCGCCTTAAGCGCCCTTGAGAAATCCGGGATGGCCTGCCGAATATCCAATTCGGGATTAGTTTAACACGGATTTTTAAAAAGGACAAGAACCCTTTTGCCCTGAGGAGAAAAAAGTGTATGAATCTTTGCTTTTAACCGATTTTTATGAGCTCACCATGGCCCAGGGATTCTACCTGGGGCAAAAAAACCCCCAGGTTGTTTTTGATATGTTCTTCCGGCGGTCCCCCTTTGGGTCGGGGTATGCGGTTTTTGCCGGCCTGGAGGACCTCCTCGCCCGGCTGGGAACCCTGCGGTTTAACCCCGAAGACCTTGCCTACCTGGACAGCCGGGGAATCTTTCAGAGGGAGTTTCTGGATTACCTTTCCACCTACCATTTTTCCGGGGATCTCTACAGCTTTGACGAGGGCAGCCTGGTTTTTCCCGGGGAGCCCCTCATCAGGGTTCACTCCAGCCTCATCGAGGCCCAGATTCTGGAAAGCCTTTTGTTAAACATCATTAACTTTCAAACCCTGATTGCCACCAAGGCCGCCCGGCTTTACACGGTCTGCAACGGGGGGCGGATCATGGAATTCGGGCTGCGCCGGGCCCAGGGGATTGACGGGGCCCTCTCCGCCTCCCGGGCGGCCTATATCGGGGGCTGCGTCTCCACCTCCAACTCCCTGGCGGGGAAAAATTACGGCATCCCCCTTTCCGGAACCATGGCCCACTCCTGGATCATGGCCTTTGACAGCGAACTGGAGGCCTTCAGGGCCTTTGCCGCCGCTTATCCGGACAACGCGATTCTCCTGATTGATACCTACGACACCCTGGGGTCGGGAATCCAAAACGCCATTACCGTGGGGCTGGAGCAAAGGGCCGCAGGAAAAAAAATCGGGGTCAGGCTGGATTCCGGGGACCTTCAGTACCTCTCCGCCAGGGTGAGGGAAAAACTGGACCGGGCGGGCCTAAGCGACGCGGTGATCTGCGTTTCCAATGACCTTAACGAAGAAATTGTTCAGCAGTTGGTTTTGTCCCGTTCCCCCATTGACTTTTGGGGAATCGGCACCCAACTGGTTACCGGGGGCAGCGATTCTTCCCTGGCGGGGGTGTACAAACTGGCGGCCCGGCAGACGGATCAGGGGATGCAGCCCACCATCAAGGTTTCCAACAACCCGGAAAAGATCACCAACCCCGGAATTAAGCAGGTTTACCGCTTTTATGATGAAAACCGGAGCCCCCAGGCGGACCTGATTTGCCTGGCCGGAGAGGAGGTTCTTCCCGGCCGGTCCTACCGCTTTAATCACCCCATGTTCCGGTTTAAGCACTTTATCCTGGAAGGCTGCGCCGCCCTGCCCCAGCTAAAACTCCGGGTTAAGCGGGGAGAGCGAATTCAGGAGCCCGAAGCCCTGCCGGAAATCCGGGGCCGGGCGCTGGAACAGTTGGCCGCCCTGGACGGGTCCCACAAGCGTCTCCTTAACCCCCACACCTACAAAATTTCCCTCTCCGACACCCTGCGGGACCTCAAGAACGATCTTTTGGACCGGCAGCCCGGCTAGGGGGACACATGAAAATCGGCGGCAAAACCGGCAGGGGAATTTTTATCGTGGCCGAGCTGGGCACCGCCCACCAGGGACGGCTGGACGAAGCCGCCCGGCTTATTGAAGGGGCCGCCCGGGGGGGGGCGGATTGCGCCAAGTTTCAGTGGGTTATTGCCCGGGAGATTCTCCACCCCCTCACCGGCACGGTGAAGCTCCCCGGAGGGGAGATCTCCCTGTTCCGGCGCTTTCAGGAACTGGAGCAGCCCCCAGAATTTTACGCCCGGCTAAAGGAGCTTACCGAGGCGGCGGGGCTGGCCTTTCTCTGCTCCCCCTTTGGTTTGGAAAGTTTGGCGGGCCTCAAGGCCCTGGGGGTTTCGGGGGTCAAGATTGCCAGCCCGGAGCTAAACCACCTGCCCCTCCTGGAGGCCGCCCGGGACCTGCCGCCGGTGATCCTTTCCACCGGGGTTTCCACCTGGGAGGATATTGGCCGGGCGGCGGCCATTGTGGCTCCCCGGCCCCCGGAAGAGCCTGACCGGGCCATCCTCCTGCACTGCGTTACCGCCTACCCCGCCCCGGAGGCAGACTACAACCTGAAGGTGATTCCCCGGCTTAGGGAAGGGTTTCACCTGGCCGCCGGGGTTTCGGACCACAGCCTGGACCCCCTGCTGGTTCCGGTCCTAAGTTTAAGTCAGGGGGCCGTCCTGGTGGAAAAGCACTTTACCCTGTCCCGCAGCGGGGGGGGGCTGGACGATCCCATTGCCCTGGATCCGGAGGACTTTCGCCGGATGTGCCGGGCCCTCCGGGAGGCGGAAAAGGAAAGCCCCTCCGAAATAATCCGGGAGATGGAGGCCCGCTTCGGGGCTCCCCGGATTCGGGGCATCCTGGGGACGGGGGAAAAGGTTCTGGCCAAAAGCGAGGCGGCCAACTACCTGAGCACCCGGCGGAGCCTCCACGCCCTGCGCCGACTGCCCCGGGGAGTCCGGCTTACCGAAAAAAACACCGCCCTCCTGCGGACCGAAAAAAACCTCCGGGTGGGGCTCGACCCGGCGGACCGCCCCCGGGCGCTGGGCCGCCGGACCTGCCGGACCGTGGATTCCGGGCAGGGCATCCTTTGGGAAGACCTGGAGGAGGCCGAGGCCAGCCCTATTCCCGGTATTCCACCGGCCGGACCCGGGCCTCAATCTCCTGGGTGAGGGCGGCGATAAGCTCCCGAACCTTCCCCACCGTTTCGCCGGGGGAAACAAAGGACCTCCCCTCCTCCCGGCGGAGCTTCACTTCCACCCCCCCCTGGGTCAGGGACCGCCGGCTTACCGTAAGGCGGATGGGAATCCCCAGGAGATCCGCGTCGGCAAACTTGACCCCCGGACTTTCCTGCCGGTCGTCCAGGAGGGTCTCCACCCCGGCCTCCTGCAAGGCCCGGTAAAGCTCCTCCCCCCCCTCGGCGGGTTCCGGCGAGGTCTTGTCCCCCAGAACCGTGAGGTGAACCTGAAAGGGGGCGATGGTGATGGGCCAGATGATTCCCCCCTCATCGTGATGCTGCTCCACCACGCAGCTTAACAGCCGCCCTACCCCGATGCCGTAGGAACCCATGATGATGGGCTGCTGCCGGCCCTCCTGATCCTGAAAGGTACAGCCCAGGGCTTCGGAGTAGCGGGTTCCCAGCTTAAAAATGTTTCCCACCTCCACCGCTTTTTCCGCCAGGAGGGGGGCGCCGCAGACCGGACAGAGGCTGCCCGCCCCGGCGGCGGCAATGTCGGTAACAATCTCCGCGGAAAAGTCCCGGCCATAAACCGCCCCGGTTAGGTGAAAGCCCTCCTCGTTGGCGCCGCAGACCAGGGGGCCGCTTTGGGGTATCAGGTCGTCCGCCACCACCAGGGTGTTTTTCATTCCCCTGGGGGAGGCGTAGCCGGGAACCCCCCCGCAGGCGATGATCTCCTCATCCAGGGCGGGGCGCAGCTCCTTGGCCCTCACCGCATTGGCCAGCTTGGTTTCGTTTAACTCCATATCCCCCCGCAAAACCGCGGTAACCAGGAGGGACTCCTCGGTGTGATCCGGTTTAACCACCCGGGCGGTCATAAAAACCGCCTTGGCAAATTTTTCCGGGGACAGGCTTAAAAAGTCCCCCAGATCGGCGATGGTCTTTTTTCCGGGGGTGGCAATTTTAACCGGGGCGGCGGGCTCCTCAGCGGGGAGGGGAACCTTTTTAAACTCCGCCACCTGGCGGTTGGAGTGATAGCCGCAGGAAGGGCAGAGGATGATGGTGTCTTCCCCCACGGGAGTTAGGTACATAAACTCGTGGGCCATCTTTCCCCCCATCATCCCCGTATCGGACTTAACCGCCAGCACGTCGATGCCGCAGGAGTGAAAAATATTAAAGTAGGCCTGGTAGTGGGCCCGGTACTGCCGATCCAGCCCTTCCCAGTCCGCATCCAGGCTGTAGGAATCCTTCATGGTGAATTCCCTAACCCGGATGAGTCCCGCCCGGGGCCGGGGGTCGTCCCGCCATTTGGTTTGAATGTGATACACCAGGGCGGGAAGCTGCCGGTAACTCCGGATAACCTTGCGGGCCAGATCCCCCAGGGCCTCCTCGTGGGTCATGGCCAGAACCATGTCGTGATCCTTCCGGTCCTTAAAGCGGCTCATCTCCGAACCAATATCGTAAAAGCGGCCGGTTTGTTTCCATATATCCGCGGGAAGCACCACGGGCATGGTGATCTCCTGCCCCCCGATTTTCTGCATTTCCCGGTGCATCACCTGCTGAATTTTATTCATTACCCGCCGGGCCAGGGGGAGGTAGGAAAAGATTCCCGCCGCCGCCTGATGAATGTAGCCCCCCCGTAAGAGCAGACGGTGACTGGCGGCCTGGGCTTCCGCGGGAAGCTCCTTGGCCGTAAAAATAAAGAGCTCTTTAAACCTCATGGATCCTCCCTAAGCTATTTCCAGGTAACCGTTCCGGCGGCCTCCCGGCGGCTGGAAGCGGCGCTGACCCCGTCGGTCCCCGGGGCAAGGCGGCCCACCCGGACTATGGCCACAGCGCTGTGCCCCTGGGGAAGCCCCAACTCCCCCTTAAGGCTGCGGTTGAGAGCCTCAATGGGGCCGGTGTAAATCCGGGAGCCGTAACCCAGGGCCTGGGCGGCCAGGTAAAGGCTTTCCACGGCCAGGGCGCAGTCCAAAATGATCCGCCCGTTAGAAACGCCGTCCCCCTCGCCGGAAATGACGATGAGAACGTTCCCCTCCGTCAGGTTGGGAATGATCCGCCTTGCCAAACTCTGGTTTTGCACCACCGTAAAGTGCCAGGGCTGGCGGTTATTGGCGCTGGGGGCCCTGATCCCCGCGTGGAGGATCCTGTCCAGGTCCTCCCGGGAGAGGGAACCGGCTATAAAATTCCGGGCGGCATGGTGGTTGATGATGGCGCCCACCCCGCCGGTTGACTGGGCAAAGACCGGAAGCGCCGTGAAAAGGACCCAAAAAAGCAAGAGACTTCTGAACAAATTCCAAAACCTGTGTTTCATAGTTTCACCTCCCCCCCATCCTATCACAAAAACCGGTTTTCCGCCATTGACGAAAAGCTCCGGACAGCCGAAAATGATCATATATGCATTTAACTTTTACCCTTAAAGAAGCCCTGCTCTTTCAAACGGCCCTCCTGGCCATGTTCAGCCCCCTGGGGGTCATAGGACCCTTTGAATCCATCGCCGCCGGCTGCTCCCGGGAGATTAAAAGAAAAATGGCCTTTCGGGTAGGGCTCTACACAACCTGCTTTTTGCTCATCATCGCGTGGTCCGGGGACATCCTTCTGCGAATCCTGGGCATTTCCGTAGCGGCCCTGGGGGCGGCGGGGGGGCTTATCCTGATGCTTTCCTCCCTGCCCATGGTGGTTACCGGCGAGGTGGCCCGGAAAAAGGGCGCCCCGGAAATGTCCCCCCCGGAAGGGGACGAAAAGGCTCAGGACGGAACGGAAGGCCAGGACTGGGAGCGCAGCATCGTGAGCCCCCTGGTTTTTCCCATCACCATGGGCGCCGGAACCATCTCCCTGATGATCACCCAAACCGGCATTGCCATTACCTTCCTGGACAAACTCCTGGTAAGCTGCTCGGCCTTTATCCACGGCATTGTGATTTTTGTTACCTACACCTCGGCGGAGTACATCACCCGGCGCCTGGGGAACAGCGGGTCCGCCACGGTAACCCGGATCGGCGGCATCATTCTGCTCTGCCTGGCCTTTTCCCTCTTTACCAACGGAATTAAGGTCCTCCTCCCGGGGCTGGGCTAGTGTTCTGTCTTACACAGAAGTAGGAA
>JAISRN010000203.1 GCA_031273605.1 Spirochaetales bacterium
CCCGACGCCTGGCCAATGAGAAAGCTGGACCGGCGGGACATTTTTTCCCGGCGGAGGGGAATGGAAACGGCGGCGCCTTCGGGGAAGTTTTGTATCCCAATGCCCAAGGCCAGGGTCAAGGCGCCCACTAAACCGCCGCTCCCCAGGGTTTCCGCGGCGCCGGCAATGGCTACCCCCACCGCCAGGCCCTCGGGAAAATTATGAATGGTAATGGCCAGCACCAGGAGAAGGCTCCGCCGCCAGGAGGCTTTAATCCCCTCGGGCTTGCCGTCCTGGGCACTGGGGTGCAAATGGGGAAGGGTTTTATCCAGGATAAAGAGGAACAATCCGCCGGCCAAAAAACCCAAAACCGCGGGAAGCCAGGGGATGCCCCCGGTCAGGGCGGCCTGGGCTTCTCCCATTTCCAGGGCAGGGGCCAGGAGGGACCAGTAAGAAGCGGCAATCATCACCCCCGAAGCAAAGCCAAGCATGGCGTTTAGGACGTTTTTGTTAATGGTTTTAAAGAAAAAAACCATCCCCGCCCCCAGGGCGGTTAAAAACCAGGTAAACAGGGTGGCCAGCAGGCTTTGCAAAACGGCGGGCTGCCGGGCAAACCAGGTGAGCATAGCTTTTCTCCTTTAGGGCCTAAACTAAATTTTGCGGTTGTTCATTGCAAAATCAAGCGGTTCCGGCAAAAAAACGGCGGGATTAATTTTTTTAAGACACTCCATAACCGCTTCTTCGGCCCCCTGTTTATATTCGGTTTTTAGTTTTTCCAATCCGCCGATAAAATCTTCCTGGGCCTGCCATTCCCGCTGCGCCTTGTCAAAAGCCGGCGGTTCCGGCTGTTCAAAAGCCCGGCTGTAGTTTTGGTAAAGTTTTTCAATGGCCGCCCGGCGCTGCCGCACAAGCTCTCCCCCGGCCGCCGGGGCGGGCTTTGCCACCGGGCAGACCCCTTCGGCAAGCCGCGCCGCCCTGGGGGGGGCAAGGATAACCGAAACGGCAAAGGAGGCCGCCGGCAGCGGGGTAACCAGGTTTTTTAGGAGCCCCAGGGGGCTAAAGTTTAGGGCGGCCTGGTTCTCTCCGGGAAAAATCTGCCCAAGACTAAGCAAAAGCCCCAGAGCCGTGATCGCCCTTTGCATTCGATCATTTTGAGTTCCGGCGTTCTCCGGTTCTCCGGCCCAGCCTGTAAGGATGGTCTTGTTTAATATAAGATCATTAAGGGTCCGGGAAACCCCGCCTTTCTCCAGAGTAACGGAGTACCGCTGTTTTTCCCCATCGTAGGGAGAAAGCCGGGCCCCGGCGGTTTCTTCCCGGCTCTGCAAATTCATAGCCCAGGGAAAGTTTTCGTTTTTATGAAAAAACAGAGAAATAATGCCGGCTTCGCTGCTGTTGATGATTCGCACAATATCATCGCCGCCGCTGGGGGAGGTTTCGGCAATAACCATAACCCCCTGAGCGCCGGGGTTATCCGGAACCACAAGGGCGGTTTTCCCCGGATCGGGGGCGTCTTTTGCCGGGGGAACGGGCAGGGGGTTGTAGTTGTCATCCAGATACAGGTAAGTGGGCGTTCCTTTGCCGATGGTCAGGGAGCCGTTTTTCGCGGCCTCAATAAAGGCGGCAAAAAAGGGGTGGGGCGCGGTGGGCCGGGATGTGAATTCCGGGTGAAACTGTACCCCGCATCCCCAGGGGTGACGGGGCCATTCCACCGATTCCACCAGGGCATTACCGGGGGTGCAGCCGGTAACAATGAGCCCCGCCTCTTCCAACTGCTGCCGGTACCGTACCGAAACCTCGTACCGGTGACGGTGGCGCTCAAAGATCACATCCCTGCCATAGGCCTCCCGGATTTTAGTCCCCGGAAAAAGCCGGGTTTCGCTTAAGCCCAGGCGCATGGTTCCGCCGTATTCGGTAACTCCGGTCTGCTCCGCCAGGAGGCTGATCACCGGCCAGGGGGTTTTTTTATCAATTTCGGTTGAGTTGGCCCCGGCAAGGCCCATAACGTTTCGGGCATATTCGATAACCATGATCTGCAAGCCCAGGCAAATTCCCAGCAGGGGAATGTTCCGGGTTCGGGCAAACTCCGCCGCCCGGATCATCCCGTCAATGCCCCGCTTTCCAAACCCCCCGGGAATAAGGATGCCGTGGATGTTTTTAAACATATCCTCCAGGCCGTCCTGGTTTTCGGGCTTTTCCAGCTCTTCGCTGTCTATCCGTTTAATTTCTACCTTAACCCCGTTGGCCAGCCCGCCGTGAATAAGGGCCTCGTTTACCGATTTGTAAGAATCCGATAAGTTTGTGTATTTGCCTACCATGGCAATTCGGACGGTTTGGCTGGGTTCGGTGAGCCCTTTAACAATTTCTTCCCACACTTCCATATCCGCCGAGGAGGGGGTAAGTTTAAGTTTTTTAAAAATAATTTCATGAAGGCCCTGACGGTAGTATACCAGGGGGTTTTCGTAAATAGTTGATTTAACATCGTGGGCGGAAATAACGGATTCCTTTTCCACGTTGGTAAAAAGGGAGATCTTCTCTCTCATGGGGCCGGTAATTTTTTCCGGGGCCCGGCAGAGCAGAATATCCGGCTGAATGCCTATTTCCCGGAGTTTGTTGACCGAATGCTGGGTAGGTTTAGTTTTTAGTTCCTCCCCGGCCACTTTGGGAACCAGGGTAAGGTGAACGTAGAGGCAGTTATCCTTTCCCCAATCGTGGGGAAATTGACGAATGGCCTCCAAAAAAGGGATCGACTCCATATCGCCCACGGTTCCCCCGACTTCGACAATCGTAACATCCGCGTCGTTAATTTCCCCGGCCCGGAGAATCCGCCGTTTAATTTCGTCGGTTGCGTGGGGAATCATCTGAATGGTTTGGCCTAGGTCCCGTCCCTCCCTTTCCCGGCGGATCACCTCTTGATAGATCTGCCCGCTGGTAATTGAGTTTTCCCGTCCTAGGGGAGATGAAGTAAACCTAAAATAGTTGCCTAAATCTAGGTCCGTTTCCGATCCGTCATCGGTAACGTAAACCTCCCCGTGCTGGTAGGGACTCATGGTTCCCGCGTCCACGTTAAGGTAGGGGTCGATTTTTACCATGCAAACCTTGGCGCCGTGCCTTTCCAGAAGGGCCGCGATGGAGGCCGAGGCCAGTCCTTTCCCCAGGCTGGAACAAACGCCCCCGGTTACGAAAATATATTTCTTCATGTGAAAAGATTATTCCATTATTCCCCGGGAAAGTCAAACCGGTCTATTCAGGGAAATAGTCATTCCCTAAGAAGACCTTCTCCTATATACTGCCTTCATGTTCCTGGGACACTTTAATCCTTTTACCGTATACCGGGGCCTGCCCCGGTCCATTTATATCTTATTTTTAGCCGCGGTTATCAATGGCATGGGAAATTTTGTTTACCCCTTCCTGGCTTTGTTTCTCACGGTTAAGCTGGACTTTACCCCTGCCGCCGCCGGGGCCTTTATTTCTTTTTCCGCCCTGATTTATGTTCCCGGCGCCCTTTTGGGGGGAAAGCTCTGCGACATGGCGGGGCGGCGGGTGGTGGCCTTTGGCGCCCAGGCCCTGGCCAGCGTGATGTTTTTTATCTGCGGCTTTCATACGGGCTCCCGAATCATCCTGCCCCTGATTGTGTTAAACCTTCTGTTTGACGGCTTTGCCGATCCGGCCCGCCAGGCCATGCAGACGGACCTCACTAACCCGGAAAACCGGCAAAAGAGTTTTGCCCTTAATTACCTGGGACACAATTTAGGCTTTGCCCTGGGGCCCATTATTGCGGGCTTTTTATTTGACCGGGCCTCCCCCTGGCTTTTTTTTGGCAACGCGATTTTGGGCCTGGCGGCGGTGAGTTTAAAGATCATCTTTCTCCCCGAAACCAAACCCACGGAGCGCCAGATTGCCGAGAGCTTTTTGCAGGAAACCGGAGAGAAGGGCGTTAAGGGATCGCTCTTTGCGGCCATAGCCCAGCGCCCCGGCCTGGTTATCTTTGCCCTTTTTGTAACCCTCTATGGCCTGTGTTACGGGCAGGTCAACTTTAGCCTGCCCATTACCCTTACCGCGGAATCCGCCTTTGGGGCTTCCGGAAGCCGGATCTTCGGCCTGCTCATGTCAAGCAACGCGCTGCTGGTGGTGCTGCTAAACGCCCCGGCGGTGAGCTTTAGCCGGAAGTTTAAGACCCTCAACATGGTGGCCTTTGCCGGGGTCCTTTACGCCATAGGTTTTGCCGCCTGCATTATTGCGGGGAAAAGCCTGCTTATTTTTTTTATAGGAACCCTCATTTGGACCCTGGGGGAGATCATCGACGCGGTAAACACCTGGTATTACATTGCCAACCAAACCCCCATTACCCACCGGGGCCGGTTTTCCGGGGTGTTCCCCCTCCTTACCCATTCAGGCCGGGCGGCGGCCCCCTGGGTGGGGGGCAGCCTTATTTCCCGCTGGGGCCTTAGGACTCTCTGGGCCCTAACCGCCCTGGCCGTTCTTGCGGCCGCGGGGGGCCTAAAAATCTTTCAAACCATCAAAGACCGGAAGGCTAAAAACCCGGACAAGCCATGAACCACCCCGTCGCAAGCGCAGTTTAAGGCGAAGAAGGCCGCAGTCGGCCAAACCGGATTCCCAGCCCCAAACTGGGGGTCCAGCCAAAATGCCGGGCCGGGGCCATGAAGTTATCCTCCTCAATGTAGGGTTTGGGAAAAGCAAGGGATCGCCGTTAAGGCCATAAGGCAAAAAAGAATAGATTTTTTCATTTTTTTTAAACTTCTTGGGGGTCGGGATTAACCACCGTAAAGTGCAGCACAAAAAGATCCCTGCGGGGAACCAGGGCCTGCTCGTCTTCATCCCAAAAGTCAATGCCTTCTTCGCTGTCATTGATAATGATGGTCTCGCCAAAATCGATCACAAAATCAATAAACCCGCCATCATATCCGGTCCCGGTGGAATTCCCCCTGTGAACTTTAACTTGATAAGTGGCTTCACAAAACCCATGGGTTACAGTGTAAAAATATGCGTTGAGTTCGGTTTTTTGGATAAACCTTTTCCCTCGGGAGGGATCATTGGGTTCATAATAAAACAACCTCACATCCTTAGTCTCATCAAACCCGCTAAAGGCAAAGTTAAAAACAAGGTCGGTATTCCTTTCAATGTAATACAGTTCATCGGCATCAACCGGGTCCGACTCCCCCTCTTTGGTAATGGTTACCGAAAAGGCCTGGGGCGTTTGCCCGGCGGGCCCTATCTGCCCGTGGGCTTCCTCAATCTCCTCAAGGCCCTGCTTAACCCAGGCCCCCAGGGGAGCGGCAAGACTCCCAACGGCCCCTTGAATCTGCGCTGTCCCGCAGGTTCCCGTCTCCGCTTTAAGCCCCGCCGCATCTGATGGGTTAGGCAGAATAACCGAAAGGGCAAAGGAAACCGCCGGAAGGGCAGTCCAGAAATCCTCCACCGCCGCCGGTTGGGCGCTTAACACCGTTACCCCTTCCCCGCCCACAGCCTGCCTTAGGCTAAGAAAAATTCCCAGGGAGGTAATTATCCTTCGCAGCCTGTCATTCTGATCCTCACTTATAGCCGGATCATCGGCATAAGCTCTAAGAATAGATTTGTTTAAAACCAGGTTATCAAAGCTCCGCTCCTCACCCTCCTGGGCAAAGACCGCCGAATACTCCTGCCTGGCCCGGTCATATTGGGAAATCCGGGCGGTAACATTGAGGGCTCCGGCCTGCAGGTCCATAAACCAGGGGAAGTCCCGCCCCTTGTGGAAAAACAGCG
>JAISRN010000220.1 GCA_031273605.1 Spirochaetales bacterium
AGTTTTCCCGCCAGCTCAAAAAAATGAAAGCTGATATGATCCTCGGACCGGGTAAGGGCTTTGTCCCATTTAATATACCCGGCCAGGGCGGAAAGCATTTTTAACCGCTTAAAGTCCAAAAATTCCAGGTTAAACTGGTAATACTGATTTAAGTAATCCAGTTGGGATTCAAAATTAGAAAAACGAATGCTTAACTGAACGGTTTTTTCGGATTCCAAAATAGGCCCGGTTTCGGGAATTTCCAGATCAGAAATTTTTTGATCGTACTTATACGGATCTTCATGGATTAATGATTTTTTAACTAAAACATTAATAATAGTCTGGAGGTTTTTATGATAAATAATGAAATTTTCTTTTAGCCGGGGAAGAACGGTTTTTTCCAGCTCTTCGGCTTTTTGGGTTAAGAGATTTTCCATTTCGGCGGTAAATTCGGAGAACACTTCCCTAAGCATGGCTTTCCCTGTATTCTTGTTTCTTAGTGGCAAAGATTAGCCTTATTTAATCATCGGCAGGTTTTGTCTTATGGGTGAATTTTTTTCGTTTTTTCCTGAAAAAATGATTGCCGCCCTTTTGCTGGCCGGGGAGGTCTCCGGGGATGAGGTTTTTGCCCGGTTAGAGGAGACCTGGGGCCCCCTGGATTACCGGAGCGGCCCCTTCGATTTTACCTGGACCGGTTACTATGGGGCGGAAATGGGAGAGAAGCTCACCCGGTTCTACCTGTCCTTTGAAGCCCTGCAGAATCCGGAAACCCTGGCCGGGCTTAAGCATCAGTCCAACCGCCTGGAAGACCGGTGGCGCCTTCCCTCCGGCCGCCGGGTAAACATTGACCCCGGACTCCTCAGCCTGGGCCGGGTGATCCTAGCCTCCACCAAACCGGCGGACCAGCGGATTCCCCTGGGGGCGGGGGTTTATGGGGAAGTAACCCTGATTTACCGGGGCGGCGCCTTCCAAGCCCTCCCCTGGACCTACCCGGACTTCCGGGCCCCCGAAACCCTGGCCGCCTTAGCCGCGGTGCGGGGAATCTACAAAGGGCAGCGCCGGGCCCTCCTCAAGGGCGGCTTTCCCCCTAAAAGCTGACCTCAAAAACCGGCCCCAGGGAAACCATATCCCCCCGGCGGTTTACCTGGTTGCTGATATTGTAGGAAACCCAGAGGCCATACTCAATCTGGATGGGCTGCATTTTAATCGCCAGGAAGGTCATAAGCCCCTTTAGGGTGAGGATCCCCGCCTGGGTCATGCGAAAACCCTCCCCCAGATCGTAACCCGGCCCTTCCTCCGTACTCCGGTAGAGGCAGCTCCGCAGCCCCAGGAGGAGGGAAAACCGGTTAAAGTACAGGTGGGAGAGGTGGTCCTGAACCTCAAAGTTGAAAAGCTGAAATTCCACATCCTGTTGAACCAGCCAGGGAAGGTTTTGACCCGGGGGGGCCTTGAACTGATCGTTTACGATGGGGTTAATTGAAAAGAAAAGGCCGGGAACGGCGCTTTTCCCCTCAAGGTTGAGCCCCCGGTTATCGTGAACCCCCAGGAAGGTGAGAGAGGCGGGAAGGGGAAGCCCCAGGAGCCGCCGGGTTTCCCCGGTAAAACGGGCCGCCAGCCGGTAGCTTTGGAAGGGAAAGAGGGCTTCGGCCTGGAAGGACAGGGAAGCCCCCCGGCCGTATTGTTCGTAGGCCCTCCGTCTCAGGCTGCTCAGTTCCATGCTCCCCAACACTTCCCAGTAGGGGCTCTGGTAGCTCCAGGAGTAGGGGTTCCGGCTCTTGCCGTTATCGGCGGCCCCAAAAATAATCCCCCCGGCGCCGGTGAGGGAAAAGGCCCCCCCGCCGGGGAGGCCCCAGGAGAACCCCGCGTCCAGGGTTCCCCGGGTGGACCGCCATAGCCTTTGGCCGGAATCCTCTTCAATCTTGTCGGAGAGAGTCAGGGTGAGGGGAAAGCCCAGGGAAAGGCTGGACCACTCCAGTTCCACCGGGGCTATCCGGTCAACAAAGTTATACCCCGTGGTCAAAATCAGCCTGTTGAGGTCCGCGGGGTCCCCAAGCCAGGTCATAAAACCGGGGCCGCCCAGGCGGTCTCCGGAACCCATCAGCGGCAGGGGAAGCCAGTACTGAAGGGGATTTAAGTACTTCAAGGGCCGGTAGGGGGCGTAACGCTCCCGGAATTCGTCCCGGCTGGGGACTTCCGCCGGAGGGGGAAGGGAGTAGTCCACCGGCTCAAGGCTTACCGGAAAGGTTTGGGTGGGGGCCTGCCGGGGAAAGCGCATTAAGGCGTCCCGGCCGGAGAAGGCGGCCCGGTAGTAAATATCTTCCCCCGCGGCCAGGGGTTCAAAAACGCCGCCGGAAAAATCCAGGGCCCAGAACCGCAGTTCCCCGGCCTCCCCCGGCGAAAAAACCCCGTCCTGGGGGCCGCCGGGTTCAGCCTCCGCCGCCGGAAGAACCTCCGGCAGGGGCCCCAGGTCTACCACCCCCAGCTTGTAGAGCCGGTCGTCCGGGTTGGCGCTGAACAGGAGCCGGGACCCCTGGGCCCGGAGGTCCCTAAGCTGGGGCCAAAGGGCGTTGCCCTCCTCGTCCTGGGCCCGGAGGCGGAAAACCCGGCGGGAGGGGTAGTGGTACAGCCATATTTCCCGCACCCCCCCGACGGCGGCGGTAATTGCCAGCCACGCGGAGTCCAGGGGCTCCGGCCCGGAAAAAAGGAGGGTTTCCCCGCCCCGCAGAAGGGTTTCCCGGCGGCCCTGGGAGTCGATAAAAACCACCGTGTTAATGTGGCCCTCCGGAGCAATCCCCACCAGGCCGTCCCGAAAGTACCGGGCCTTGTACAGGTGGTCCCAATGGCGGCCGGTACTCCTGCCCTGGGCCGTATATTCCCTCACCTCGGCGGTGTACAGGGCCCCGGCGGCCCGGTAGCCGGAAATCAAAAGCCGCCGGCCATCCGGAGAAACCCCCAGGTCGTAGGCCCCGGAACCGACGGCCCGGACCGTTTTAAGGGCCCGCCGGGAGAGCCCCTCCTGAAAAGACTCTCCGGGACGGAAGGAGTAAAGCCGCCCCTGGGAGGCGCTTAACAGATAGACCTGCCCATCCCCGCCGGGCGCCAGGGCGTCCAGAAAAAGGCTTCCCTTAAAACCCCCGGCCTCGTCGGGATTCTCTAAAACCCCGGTTAAGGCCAGGGACTCCCTAAAGTTTTCCCAGGCTTGGGTAAAACTTACCGGATAGGTGTCCTGAAAGTGTCGGTAAAACCCCGACCGGTAGGGAAAAAAGGAAAACCGGTACTTCCCCTGCCCCAGGGCCTCCCAGAGCCGGGCGTAGGTCTCCATGCCGTAGGTTTGCTGCAGGTAGGCGGAAAAAAGGCCGCCGTACTGATAGTAGTAACCCTGCCGGGGGGGCAGATCGTAGCCCCCGGAAACCTGAAAACCATCCAGGAACTTTCCTTCGATAATATCCTGTCTCACCTGCTCCCGAAAGAGGGGGTCCGTGGCCCGGCCGAAACCTCCCAGACCCTCAAAACTCACCGCAACCCCCTCTACCATAAAGAGGGGGGCAAAATAGGGGGCCGGCAGGGTAAGGGTGTCCCCAAAGATTCGCCACGCCCTGGGATTCCGGACGCTCAGGGAAACGGCGTGGGTCAACTCGTGGAGGAAGAGCTGTGCCAGGGAGTTTTCGAAGGCGGTCCATTCGATATCCAAGGGGGTATCGAAGAGGACAATATGAAAGTAGGGGTAGGGCTGGGTGTAGCCGTTAAAAAGCTCCGTGTGGGGGGTGATGAGGACGGGAACCCTTTTGATGAGGGTTGTCCTGAGCCGCTGGGAAAGTTCCTCGTAAATGCCGTCCGCCTGTTGGGATAAAAGAAGGGCCGCGGCTTCGGATTCCCTGGGAAAGAGAATGTCAAAGTACCGGGTGGGCAGAACCCGGAGGGCCGTTCCGGGGCGCAGCGTTTGGGCGGGAACCAGGGAGAGGCTCAGGACAAAAAACCCCAGAACCAGCGGCCACCGCCGGGCCGCCGGAAAAAAAGGCGCCCCCCCGGGGCCGCCGCCGGTTTTCTCAAAAGGTTTCATAAAAACTCCTCCCCAAACTGGGCCTCCGCCAGGGCCGGCAGATCCTTAACCCCCTGGGCTTCGTTCCAGGGGCAGACCAGGGTGGCCTGGGGGGTATGAACAATGATGAGATCATCGCAGCCCAGGGCGGCAATCAGGTGGCGGGGGTCCTCGGAAAAGGCAAAGCTTCCCCGGCAGTCCTTAAAGAGAATCCGCCCCGGTCCGGAATGGTTGCCCTGGGGATCCTCCGGCCAGAGGCCGGCGCAGGCAGGCCAGGAGCCGATGTCCCGCCAGTCTAAGGTTAAAGGCAGGGCGGCCACTTCAAAGTCCTTATCCCGGGAGGCCGGCTCCATGATGCCGTAATCCACGCTTATTTTTTTAAGGCCGGCAAAGAGGGTCCGGCAGTTGTCCGGAAAGCGCCCTGGGGGGGCCTCCGGAACCGGGGCGTCCCAGGCCCGGACAATTTGTTCCAGGGGACCGGCGTTTTCCGGGACGTGCTTTTTTAAGGCCCGGAGAAAAACGCTGTTTTTAAACACAAAAACCCCGGCGTTCCAGAGAAACCGGTCCGGCCCTTCCCGGAAAAACTCCTCCGCCACCCGCCGGGGGGGCTTTTCCCGAAAGCTAACAACCCGCCGGGCGCCGACTTCCCCCGTTTTTAGGGATTCCCCCAGTTCCAGATAGCCGAAGGCCGGGGAAGCCTCGGTGGGGGGAACCCCAAAGCAGAGGAGGGTGTTTTTCCCGGCGGCGGCTATTTCGTAGCCCCGGCGGAGGGTGGAGAGAAAGGCCTGCCGGGGAAGCATGATGTGGTCCGCGCTGAAAACCCCGGTAATGCCCTCGGGGTCCCGCCGGTGGAGGAGGCCCAGGGCCAGCCCCAGGGCGTTGAGGGTGTCCCGGCCCTGGGGTTCGCCGATAAACTGGCCCGCCGGAAGGCCCAGTTCCCGCCGAATCGGGTCTTCCAGCGCCTCAGGGGCCGCCACAAAGCGGTTTTCCCGGGGAATCAGCCCTTCCAGACGGTCCCAGGCCAGGCGCAGCAGGCTTTGCCCCTCCGCCAGGGGCAGGAGGGGTTTGGGCCTTTTCCGGCGGCTGA
>JAISRN010000223.1 GCA_031273605.1 Spirochaetales bacterium
CCAGCCGCCGATGCCTAAAATCGTCATTTCAATAGGCCCGCCGCTTGATGATTTGTTTCCACAGGCAGTAAAGGTCGCGAGTACAACCAGGACCAATAACAGTACTGCCCCCGCCTTCAGTTTTGTCTTTACCATTGTTCTTCCTCCTTGGTAAATTGTTATGCACTTTCATCCTCAGGGGCCCTTTGGACGGCTCCTCCGATGAAAGTTAAAAACATGTAAAATTTTAACCCTACTTTATGGCCCTGTCAACAAAAAAAACAACATCGGTTAACAATTTTTTGCAGAATCCCGGGCTAAAACTGATGAAATTTGGTAATAAATGTTATTTTCTTGACAATCAAGCGATTATGGGGGACAATTTAGCCGGAAATTAAAGGGGTAATTTTATGAAAAGGCTTCCCTATGTCCGCCGGCAGGCTATTCTCGACCACCTAAGGGATGTGGATTTTGTTGACATTAACTCCCTGCAAAAGCAATTTGATGTCTCCTATATGACCATACACCGGGATCTGGACATACTGGAAATGCAGGGGGATGTATCCCGTATTTACGGCGGGGTAAAGCTCCAGAACAATACGAAGTCGATCCACGACTTAACCATCGAAAAACGTTTTAAAAACAACATGGAAAGTAAGATTGCCATTGCCAGGGAAGCGGCAAGCTATGTAGAGCCCGGAGATATAATCGGATTGGATGCGAGCACCACGGCGCTTCAGATGTGTCCCTTTCTTCTTAACATGGATATAACGGTAATTACCAACAATATCCATGTGGCGCTCCAGTTTTCAAATTCTCAAACGGTTACCACCCTCCTTTACGGGGGCATATTGCGCAAATCGGCCCTTAGCCTGATAGGGCCTATGATCTATGAATTTGAAAAAAACTTTAATATTTCCAAGAGTTTTATATCCGCAAAATCTCTTTGTTTAAAATGGGGGCTTTCTGATATTACCCTGGAGGAATCGGAGGTAAAGAAAAGCCTTATCCGGAGGTCCGGGGAGACCTTTATTCTGGTGGATCATACCAAGGTAGATACGTCTTCCATGTATACGGTCTGCGATATAAAAACCATTGACTGCGTTATTATGGACGACAGGACATTTTTTACCCCTGAACAGATCGATGTGCTGGAAGATATAAAAAAACAGGGGGTCAATCTTGTCTTTGCCAAAAAATGAACAACCCCGGGGCGGGGCTGCCGCGAACGGGCTTATCGCATATTCCGGTTTTCAATATCGATAATTTCCTGAACCTTGGGAGTTGAAGGGCCGTCCTTAAATTCAAGGCTTATCCATTCTCCAAGGATTTTTTTTGCCAGTTCATGGCCGATAACCCGTTCACCCATGCACAGCACATTGGCGTTGTTGCTTAGGATGGAGCGTTCGGCGGAAAAATTATCGTGGCAAAGGGCCGCCCGGATACCCTTAAATTTATTGGCGCTGATGCACATGCCTATCCCTGTGCCGCACACCAGGATACCCCGCTTTTGATAAGCGCTGGCGATAATCCTTTCACAAACCCGCTCCGCCACGGTGGGATAATTGACGGGATCATCCGGGGAATCACAGCCCACATTTTCCACCGCAATCCCTTTGCCTTCAAGAAACCGGATCAGCACATCCTTCATGGGGACTGCGGCGTTATCGCAGCCGATGACAAAGATCCGCATCTTATCTCTCCGCCTGTTCCAGAATGCCTTCCGCCATGGAAGTTAAAATAAGACAACAGGAAACCGCCCCGGCATCCAGGACGCCCCGGGAACGCTCCCCCAAGCGGCTGGAGCGGCCGAATTTAGCAACCAGATCCTTGGTTGAATCCCGCCCGGCTTCGGCGGCATCCTTCATGTCCTTGAGGGCGGCGGCAAGGCTTTTTCCCTCCCGAACCGCCCGCTGCAGGGCTTCGTTGGCCGGCGCCAGGGTGTCGATCAGGGTTTTATCCCCCACTTCCGCCTCAACAAGATCCCTTAAGCCCTTTAAGCCCCCATCGAGCATCGCCGCAAAACCGGCGGCGTCGATAAGATCAAGCCCTTCCCCTGCCTCGGCCATGGCGGTAAATATCGAGCCGTAGATGGGACCCATGGAACCGCCAATTCGGGAAAACAGCAGGGTTCCCAATTCGTTAAGCCCCTGGGTAAAGCTAATATCCTTTTTTGCGATCTCCTCTTCAAAGAGGGAAAAACCCTTGTTCATATTCATGCCGTGATCGCCGTCCCCGATGAGGCCGTCAATCTCGCCAAGATAGTCTTTGTTTTTTTGGATTGCCCCAACCATTTTTAAGAGAACCGGCTTTCCGCCGCTGTTTTTCATGCCGTCCAAGGTCTTCCCCTATTTTTGTTTAAGCCCCATACTGTAACAGGGCCTATCCACCAGGCGTTTAAGCTCATCATCCAGTTTCATAACCGTCAGGGTAGCCCCCATCATCTCCAGGGACGTAAAATAATTACCCGCATAGGAGCGGTAAATGGAAATACCCTTTCCGGTAATGAGCCTTTCAATTTCATCATAGAGAACGTAGAGCTCCATAACCGGCGTTGCCCCAAGACCGGAAACAAGGACCACCACCTCATCGCCGGCGGTAAAGGGATAATCGGGCAGGACCGCCTGCACCATCCGTTCAGCCATTTGGGCCGCGGTCTCCAGGGGGCAAACCTCAATCCCCGGTTCGCCGTGGTGGCCTATGCCCACTTCCATGGTTCCGGGTTTGATCTCAAAATTAGGATGCCCCACCGCCGGCAGGGTACAGGGAGTAAGGCCGATGCCGATGCTGCGGGTATGGTCAATGGCTTTTTGGGCCGCCGCAATGACCTCGTCAAGGGTTCCTCCCTCGGCGGCCCTGGCGCCTCCGGCTTTCCACATCAACACCTCGCCGGCAACTCCCCGGCGTTTTTCTGCCTGATCCTTAGGGGCGGAGGCCACATCATCATTGGCTACCACGGTCTTAACTTCGAGCCCTTCCTTTTGGGCCATCTTAACCGCCATCTTGACGTTCATATTGTCCCCGGAATAGTTACCGTACAGGCAGGCCACCCCCTTACCCTGGTCGGCGGCTCTAAAGGCGTCAAGAAAGGCCGCCGCGGTGGGGGAAGAGCATATCTCGCCCACCGCAACGGCGTCGCAGAGGTTCTCCCCAATGTAGCCGATAAAAGCCGGTTTATGGCCGCTGCCCCCCCCGGTTACCACCCCGACCTTTCCGCCGGGGATATTCACCCGCTTTAAGACCCGTGGATTATCGGTAGTCGTAACAATATCGCCGTGGACTTTGACAAAACCCTTGAGCATTTCATCAACAATATTATCAGGGTTATTTATTATTCTTTGCATATTCCCCCCCTAAAAACCTCTCTAGGATTAAAGTTTTAACAAAAAATGAGCCTTTTGTCAAATGGCAAGCAGGGCCTCCGAAAAGGGAGTCTCCGGAAAGGCCGCCTGTTTTAGCCCCGGGATTCAAATAAGAAGCCTTCGATGTCCCCCAGAAGCCGGGAAGACTCCTTCAGGCTGCGCCGGGTTTCCGGGAGGGATTCGAGAAAAATGCCGCCGTAGGCTTTCCGGATTACCCGGGGGTCCAGGATGAGCACCACCCCCCGGTCGGTGGAGGATCGCATGAGCCGGCCAAACCCCTGTTTAAGCCGCATCACCGCCTCGGGAAGGGAGAGTTCCCAGAAGGGCTGCCCTCCCCGGCGTTCCAGGGCCTCCGCCCGGGCGCTTAGAACCGGGTCCGTGGGGGCCTGAAAGGGGAGACGGCAGATGATCACCATCTGCAAACTTTCCCCCGGGGCGTCCACCCCCTCCCAAAAAGAGCTGGTGGCAAAAAGTACGCTTTCGGAGCTCCGGCGGAAAGCCTCCAGCAGCCGGGTTCGTTCATCGTCCCCCTGCTTTAGCAGGGGAATCCGGAGGTCCTCCAGGGCCGGATGGATTTGGGCAAAGGTCTCCTGTAGTTGGCTGTAGCTGGTAAAGAGCACCAGGCCGTGCCCTCCGGAAAGGCTTAGGCTTTTCAGGATCATCTCCCCCAGGAAGGGGGAGAACCCCCTTTCCTCCGGGGAGGGAGCGTCGGTGGGGACCCCTAAAAGGACATTTTGCCGGTAGGGAAAGGGGGAGGGAAAACGGAGAAACCGGACTTCCCTTTCTTCCCAGCCTGAAAGACCGGCGCTTCGGGCCCAGTACTCAAAACTGTCCTTTACCGAAAGGGTGGCGGAGGTGCAGATCACGGTTTTGTAGGGTTCAAACACCGCCCGGCGCATGATATCCCGGGTGTCCAGAGGGGCAATGGCCAAACGCAGATACTCCTCTCCCCGGCGGGTACGTTTTCGTTCCATCCAAAAAATATCCTCCGGCCTTTCCTCCCAGATCTGAAAGGCCTCGCTGATGGAGACCAGCTCCCCCAGCCGGTGAAGGATCATCCTGGCTTCGTAGACCAGGCCCCCGGGTTTCTCCCCCGGAGCTTCCTCGGCCAGGGGGCCTAGGGCGGCGGCCAGGCGGTTTTGAATCCGGAGTAAGCCCTGGGCAAGGCCGGAGAGGGGGATGAGGAGGAAGCCATAGGACCGGGGGGTTTCTCCTGGGGGTTGGCAAAAGCGCAGGGCGCTTTCCTTTCCCAAAAAATCCAGGCAGATCTTTTCCAGTTCTT
>JAISRN010000020.1 GCA_031273605.1 Spirochaetales bacterium
AAAACGCTTACCCCTTGGGCTGGGTCCACCTGAAAGTTTTTTGCCCGGTCGTACCGGTTAACCGCTCCGTCAATCACCGCAAGTCCCACCGGCCCGGAAGGCCAGTCCGAAGCAAGAGAGACCTTAATCCCCGCATCCAGCATGCTCCTAATGGCATGCCAGTACTTCATCCTTTCCCCGTAAAACCTGGTATAATTAGCCCCCAGAGAAACCAGCATTCCTGTGTTTACCGTGGGGCAGATATTCATTTTGGCCATGCGATTAATCAGGTCCTGATCCACCAGGGCGCAGTGTTCGATCCGGTGGCGAAGGTCCGGCCGGGGATTGGCGGCAAAGGCTTTTTCGTAACCCTGAACCATAAATTCCACCGCCCTATCCCCAATGGCATGGGCAGTGGCCTGACATTCCGCCCCATTAATCATTTCAATATAATCCGCCGTTTCTTCCCTGGTCCAGCCCAGGATTCCCGGCAGGCCGGGATCGTGGCTGTAGGGTTCCCGGGTGGCGCAGGAGGGCCCGGAAGATCCGCCGTCAATCATAAACTTGCAGGACCCAATGCGGAACTTTTCATCCCCCAGGCCGGTCATAAGCCCCAGGGCCAGGTAGTGGGCGTTGTCTTCCCGGCTGAGGGGCTTGCCGTAGATGCTGTGGAGAAGCATGTAAACCCTGGGCTTAAAACTTCCCTGCCGGCAGAGCTTTTGCATGATGTGGTAGGAGGGAGCGTCGCACTCCCCGCAGTCGTGGATGGAGGTGATGCCGTTTTCTAAAAGGTGGTTTGAAGCCTTAAGGGCTGCCTGGGTTTGCTGTTCCGCCGAATAAGCCACCTTAGACCACAGGTAAAAATGGGTGTGGTCCTTTACCATCCCCGTTAGCCTGCCGTCCTTAACCTCTACCTCATCTTTAGGAAATTTATCCGCATCCTGAGGAGTTTTTACCCCCAGGATCTCCAGGGCAAGGGTGTTATAAACACAAACATGCCCCCCCACATGGTTGCACTGAACCGGGTTGCGGGGAGAAACCGCGTCCAGGTCTTCCAATACGGGGTGCCGCCCTTCCGCCAGGGCGCCGGGATCGTAGCCCATCATGGACACCCAGTCGCCGGGTTTTTTAAGGGCCGCCGCCTCTTTAATTTTTGCTTGAATATCCTTAATGCTTTTGCAGAAAGCCGCCCCGGTGTTTATAATGGCGGCCTCCGGCCCGGGGCCGAACAAACCGCTTAAAATGGGGTGATAATGGCTGTCCACAAAACCCGGCAGGAGGGATCTGCCCCCTAAATCAACAATCCGGGCGGCGGGATCAAGAATTTTTTTTATGTCCCTGTTTGAACCAACAAACACAATTTTATTATTTTTTATTCCCGCCGCTTCGGCAATTTCGTTTTTGGAATTAACCGTTATTACCCGGCCGTTTACAAAAGCCGTGTCGATATAAGAAAAATCAAAATTCATTTTTCCCCCTGGTTTAGCCTTCGGTTAAAGCCTGTAAATTTCGCCGTACTTTGCCTTGAGATACTCAATAAAATAATCAGGGCTTAAACCGGCACCGGTTACTTTTTGGATAACCTCCGCAGAAGAAAGGGCCGAACCGTAGGCGTGAATATTTTCGCGGGACCACCGGGTAAAAAAGCCCACCCCTTCGCCCTCGATCCGGCGCCAGAGATCCGGCATAGCTTTTTCCGCGGCCTTAATAAATCCGGCGCCGTAAAAGTTGCCCAAAACATAGGTGGGAAAATAGCCGATATACCCCAGGGACCAGTGCACATCCTGAAGAACTCCCAGGGCCGGATCCGGCACGGTTAAGCCCAGGTAATCCTTCATTTTTTGATTCCACTCCCCCTCCAGGTCCTTAGGTTTAAGCTCCCCGGAAAGAAGGGCGCTCTCTAACTCGTAGCGGAGAATCACATGAAGGCTGTAGCTTACTTCATCCGCATCGGTGCGGATAAAACCGGGTTCCACCTTATTAATGGCCCGGTAAAAATCCTCCGGGGCCACCCCCTTCAGGGCTTCAAAAACATCCTGGGCTTCGGGATAAAACCAGCGCCAAAAGGACCGGCTCCGGCCGATGAGGTTTTCCAGGGTGCGGGACTGGGATTCGTGAAGGCCCAGGCTGCTTCCCCCGGACAAGAGGTTGCCCCGGACCTCATCAAGGCCCCCCAGGCTGTAAAAGGCGTGCCCCGCCTCGTGAACGGTGCTAAAAAAACTGTTAAAGGGGTGGGGCTCATTGTACCGGGTGGTGATCCGGACATCATCATCCCCCAGGCTGAAAGTGGCGGGATGAACGGCCCGAGACAGGAGAGTCCGGTCCGCGGGGAACCCGGCCTTTTCCAAAAAGCGGCGGCTTAAGGCCTCCTGCTTGGCGGGGGAATAATCCCCCTGGTAAAAAAAGCCTTCCTCCGGCCGGGGCCGGGCGGCAATTTGCTGCAAAAGTCCGGTAAGCTCCTTTTTGAGGGGAGAGAAAAGCCGGTCCAGCACCGCCCGGTTCATCCCCGGTTCGTACTCGTCCAGCAGGCCGTCATAGAGTTCCTGCCCCGGGGCAAAAATTTCCGCCTTCCTCCGGGTCAGGGCCAGGACCCCGGTTAGGGGCTCGACAAACAGGGAAAAATCCTTCCGCCGCCGGGCCTGAATCCATTCCTGATGGGCCAGGCTGGCGGTCCGGGCCAGGTCCACCGCCAAATCCCTGGGCAGCGCGGTGGTTTTTTTCCAATGGCGGTAGAAAAACCTGAGGTAGGCATTCCGGTAGTCCACTTCGGGCTCGGCCCCGGCTTCGCGGAGAACCGGCAGGTCCTCGGCGGCCCCCAGGGTCTGCAGAAGTTCCCCCAGGGCAGGGTCGGAGATAAGGTCGTGCTTCCGGCCTTCCAAAAGGGCGTTCTGGTCGGCCCGCTCCCCGGCGCCCCGGGCAGGCAGATTGACCTCCTCGTCCCAGCTTAACAAACTTTGGATATGCACGAGCAGAAGGATTTCCCTTCCCCTTTCCCGCAGTTTTTCCCAGGCTTTTTCGTTCATGTTTTTCTCCCCATTAAATTGGCGCAGAACCCCCGCCGTAATCCCTTCCTTATCATAACAGAAAATCCCGGGGCTTTCCAGTTGGAGGACAGCCCTTTTCATTGCCAATATATTTTAATTCTTCAGGTATTATTCTTAAAAATTTTGTATCGAGGGTCCATATTTTTGAATTGCTTCTTATTCCATGCATTAATATTATTGCATCTATTAACCCAACCCCTTTATCTAATAATTTATACTCACATGAATAGTTTCCCGCTTCTATTATTATTTCTTCATAATTATTTTTAGGTAAATATTTCCAGTAATTCATTATCATTTCTTTTTCGTATTTTGTTTTGACTCCCTGTAATAATTCTCCAAATACATGTTCAACTGCGAGAATTTCTTTTCTTTCTAATAAATTTGAAATTACAGAGTAGTATTCCGGCTTGGTTTTTAAGAATTCTATCCAAACCGTTGTGTCAAGTATTATCATTTTTGCCGGTTAGCATCACGAATTTTTTGGCCATCTTTTATAAATACCGGCCGTTGGGCTATTTTTTTATTAAGTTCTTTAATATTATAAATATCTATCCAGTCCTTTAAGGCGATTGTTAACGCCTCAGTAACGGTAGAACTATGAGTATATGCCTTTATATCATTAACTAAATCATCAGCAATTATTGCGGTTACTTTCATACGATAAAGTATACGATTTATTATCCTATTCGTCAATACATTTTTAGAATTTTTCTTAGCGGACGATTTTATGGACAATATTAGACCATAGCTTTTGAATGACGGGGATAAAAAAGGCCGGTTACGAGAGGGCCAGGCGGACGATGGTTTCGCAGAATTCCCCGTAGCTTATGCCCCCGGCCTTGGCCATTTGGGGGATGAGGCTGGTGGGAGTCATCCCCGGAAGGGTGTTGGCTTCCAGGCAGAAAAATTCATCCTGGCCGTCGAGGATAAAATCAATCCGGGAGTAGGATCCCAGTTTTAAGGTGCGGTGAACCTTTAAGGCCGCCTCTCCCAACTGCCGGGTCAACTCCGGCGCCAGGTCCGCCGGGCAGACCTCCCGGGTTAAACCCGCCTGGTACTTGTTCCGGTAGTTGTAGAAACCTTCCTGGGGCATGATCTCAATCACCGGCAGAACCCGGTTGTCCAGGATGCCCACGGAAAATTCCCGCCCGGTGATTTTCTTTTCGATTAAAATTTCCGGCTCCTTCACCTGGTCCCAGGCCAGGAGAAGCTCTTCCCGGTTGTTCACCATCGAAACGCCGATGCTGGAACCTCCGTCCCTGGGTTTAACCACGCAGGGGTAGCCGAGGAGCCCCTCAACCCTTGGGTAATCCCGCTCCCCGGTACGGCAGGAAACCCAATCGGCGGTCTTGACTCCCTCTCCCCGGATGAGCCGCTTGCTCAGGTCCTTGTCCATGGCCAGAAAACAGCCCTCGTAACCGGCGCCGGTATAGGGGATTCCCGTTAGGTCGAAGAAAGCCTGAATCTGGCCGTTTTCCCCCGCCCCGCCGTGGAGGGCGTTAAAAACCACATCGCAGGCCCGGCAAGCCCGGTAGATATTCCTGCCCATGAGGGACCGGCCGTTACCCGCCCGGCGTTTTAGTTCATCCAAATCCGGTTCGGCGTCGGGGATGGCGCAGCCATACTCCGGGGAACCGGCCTCCCGAAAAGCAAAGGACTCAGGGAGCCCCAGATAAAGGTCGGCCAGCAAAACCTGGTGGCCCCTTTCCGCCAGGGCATTGGCCACCAGGCTGCCGGAAGAAAGGGAAACATCCCGTTCGGGGCTTAATCCCCCGGCTAAAACCACAATTTTCATAGGGGCATTTTAGCCTTCTTTCAAAAAATTGACCACCCCCGGTTTAGCCCTTAAGGAGGGGCTTGAATTTTATTTATGGGGAGCTTATAATATTAAAAGCGGCGGAGTGAAAGGCCGCAGCTTTGGGCCGAAGCCTACAATACTTTAATCAAGGATGGAAGACATGAAATCAAGTTTAAAAAAGCTGATCGCTCTTTCGATTATTCTTTTTTGTCTTATTTTTACCGCCTGCGGAGGGGCCAAGTTTCCCGCCGGCACTTACAAGGGTACGGGCCAAGGGTTTGTCGGAACAATCTCTGCGGAGTTAACCTTATCCGGCAAGCGGATTGAAGTCCTAACCATCTCCGGTCCCGATGAAACTCCGGGGATCGGCTCAAACGCCATTCAGCAATTGCCCGATCGGATTGTTCAAAATAACAGCACCAAAGTAGACCTGGTGTCCGGCGCTACCTACACCAGCCAGGGCATCATTGAAGCGGTAAACGCGGCCTTTGCCGAGGCCGGGATCGATCCGAGCCTGCTTTAAATCCTCCGGGGGCGGGCCGTCCGCCCCTTTCAATCCTTCGCCTCATCCAATATCGTTAAAAAAGTAACGATAAATAAATAACGATAGTTGCTTTTTTATTCCGAATATTATATTCTAGGTATGTATCTATCTTTTTTATTGTGAGGAGAAAAATGAACAAAACACAAAAAAGGGGGGCGGCCCTTTTCGGCGTCCTCGTCCTTCTTGCCTTGACGGCCTTCCTGGGGGGCTGCAGCGGGGTTAAATTTACTCCCGGCTCCTATGAAGGGACCGCCAGGGGTTTTGGCGGAGAGATTGTTGCCCAGGTGGAACTTTCCTCCACCGGCATCGTGGACATCAAAGTAACGGGAAGCGGGGAGAGCGCCGGGATTGGCAGCGTGGCCATAGCCCAGCTTCCCTCCCTCATGGTGGAACGCCAGTCTACCCAGGTCGACAAGGTTGCCGGGGCCTCGATCTCAAGCCAGGGGGTTATCGATGCGGTAAACGCCGCCCTTATTGCCGCGGGGATTGATCCCGCCAAGCTAAAACCCCGCCAGAGGGCCCAAACCCAGGCCGGGGAGGAAACGGTCCAGGCCGATGTGGTGGTTATCGGCGCCGGGGGGGCCGGAATGGCGGCGGCCATTTACGCCAAGCAGGCGGGGCTGAACGTGATTATTATCGAAAAAATGGCCATGGTGGGGGGCAACACCTCCCGATCCACCGGCGGTATGAACGCGGCGGAAACCAAGTACCAAAAAGCCGAAAACATTACCGACTCGGTTCAGGTTTTCTATGACGATACCATGCGAGGGGGGGGCAACATTGCCGACCCGGCTCTGGTGCGGATCCTCGCCGCCGATTCGGCGGAGGCCATTGATTGGCTGGATTCCATCGGCGCTCCCCTGCCCAGGGTGTCTTTCTCCGGCGGCGCTACCAACCGGCGGATTCACCAGCCGGCGGACGGATCGGCGGTGGGGGTTTACCTGGTGGCGATTTTTGAAAAAAAACTGGAAGAACTGGGCATTCCCGTTTACTTTAACACCCGGGCTACGGCAATCCTTACCGATGCTTCCGGCCGGGCGGTGGGGGCCAGGGCTTCCTCGGCAAGCAAGAATTATATTTTTAACGCGAAGGCGGTGATTTTAGCCACCGGGGGTTTTGGGGCCAACGAGGACCTCTATGCCCGGTACCAGCCCCAGTTGAAGGGCTTTGTTACCACCAATGTTTCCGGCGCCACCGGCGACGGCATTGTGATGGCCGAGAAGATCGGCGCCGCCCTGGTGGACATGGAGCAAATCCAAATTCACCCCACGGTGGAGCAGAACACCTCCCTGATGATCACCGAGGCGGTCCGGGGAGACGGGGCCATTCTGGTTAATAAAAACGGCCTGCGCTTTATCAACGAGATGGACACCCGGGCGGTGGTTTCCGCCGCGGAAATTGCCCAGCCCGAAGGCTTTGCCTACATTATTTTTGACCAGCGGCTGCGGGCGGACCTGCGGTCCATTGAAAGCTACGTGAACAACGGCATCGTTACCGAAGGGGCCACCATTCAGGCCCTGGCGGGAAGCCTGGGGATTGACCCGGCGGTTTTAGCCAAAACCCTTTCCGACTGGAATGCGTCCGTGGCGGCCAAACGGGACGGCCAGTTTAACCGGACCACCGGCATGGATCACAACCTTTCCGTGGGGCCCTACTATGCGATTAAAATTGCTCCGGGGGTTCACCACACCATGGGGGGAGTTAAGATTAACCCCCAAACCCAGGTGATCTCCACATCCGGTTCTCCCATCCCCGGCCTCTTTGCCGCCGGCGAGGTAACCGGGGGAATCCACGGCAATAACCGCATCGGCGGCAATGCCGTGGCGGACATCGTCATTTTTGGCCGGATTGCCGGGGATTCTGCGGCCCGCTTTGTTCAGGGGCAATAACCCGGATTTAAACTAGCCAGAATTTAAGCCAAAAAAAACTGCCCTTTCTGAGGGCAGTTTTTTTATTTCCTTGGGGTCGCCCGCCCCTTAGGGGAGATTAAAATTCCGGTCGTCGCATCGCATCCTGCGAATCAGGGCGTAACTGCCATAGGTGGTCATTTCAAAGGTGATTTTATAGGTTACGGTGGACTTCATTCTGATCTTGGCCGTTACGTTGTTACCGGAGATGGACACATCCTCAAAGGCATAGTACGAATAGGTTGAGGGAAAATTATTGTTCCACCAGCTTTGGCTTTGAAGGGTTGAATATGACTGCAACCAAAAGTAGGAGGTAAAATGCTTTTCCATCCCCTTGTACCAGTTGGTATTACTCCGGTCATGATTAAGATCGTAGGCCAGGGCGGTCAGCCTTTCCTCGATCAGTTCCCGTTGGTTTCCCCCGCCGGATATCACGGTAATCTCGCAGCCTGACAGGACCCCCAGCAGCAGGGCCGGGATAACCAGCCCTAAAAGAATTCCTTTGTGTTTGGTTTGTTTCATTTTTAGTCGATCGTTTTTCCCCCGCTTTCACTATAGCGGCGGATAAAGACCTCTCCTCCTAGAACTTTTCTTTTCATCCTTAATCCTCCTAAATATCCGCCTGGACCAAATGGGGGCTCACCCTGGTTTCGTAATCCCCAATAAGGCGGCGGTAGGCGGTCAAAAACGCCGGGTAGCCGGGAACCGGGGAAGCCCCCAGGGAAAGGGTTTTTAGCCGGACATAAAGGCCGGTTAAAACGTGCCGCCTAAAAGAAAGGGCGGAAAGGGCGTAAAACCGCACGTTGATAATGGCGTCAAAATTTTCCAGTTCCAGGGAACGCACTTCCTCCCGGTAGTATTCCTCCGCCTCGCCGGTACGGCCCTGGCGGCGAAGTTCCTCCTCATGGTCCAGCCGGCGGCGAATCTCCCCCTGGCGCTCCAAAAAATCCTGGTAAAACAACTCCATCCGGTCCAGCAGGCCGCCAAGCTGGGCCTCCATAGCCCCCAGGGCCGGCAGGGGATCGGAGAGCATGGTTTCCGTGAGGCGGCCGTTCCAGTCCGAATAATCAATTACCCCGGACAGGGTGGAGAATGGCTCCCCCGCCCGGGCGCCGGCCCTAAACTCCACCCCTTCGGAGGGGCCCAGAAGAAGGGTTTCCCCCAGGGCCTCCACTTCCACCGCCCCGGATTCCACCACAATCAGGCTGGACCCATCGGCGGCGGTGTAAACCGTCAGGGCGGCGCCCCGGATGCCGCAGGCCGCCTGGGGGGTGATAATATCGGGTTCGGCCCCGGCCATTTGGCTAAACACGAAGCTGAGTTTCCCCAGGGTGGCGGAAACGGCGCTTTGGGTCCGGCCCTGGACGCTGCGCTCCCGGATCGAAAAAACCGTTTCCGGGGCAACGCTGATCCGGCTGCCCCCGGGGTATTCAAACTCGGCGGATCCATCGGAACCGGTAATCACCGTGTCCCCGGAAACAAGGGTCCGCCCCACGTAAAGCTCAGTCATTTCCCCCCCGGAAGATTTATGGTCTACCCAGCCGTTCACAATCAGGGTTCGCAAATTCTGGGCGTGGAGAGCCGGGAGGGAGACAAAACCCACGAGAAGAAGGGCGTAAAAAGCGCCCAAAGGACGGGGACTTTTCACAGCAAGGCCCCCCCGGTCCACGTCCAGGCCAGGATCAGCCGGGGTTTGCCGGAACTAAGGATAAGGCAGCCTTCCCCCTGATCCGCGATAAAATGAACCAGGTGATCCCGGGGGTTAAGGTACTTGGCAAAGAACTGCCGGACCTCGTATCCCCCTCCAAAAAGGGCGGGGGTTTCCCCATTAATCCGGGTAATGCTCAGCACCCGGAGGCCGGAAAGGGCAAACCCCTGGCGGGAAATTCCTTCCCATAAGAGCCGTTCCATAGCTTCGCCCTGAAGAATCTC
>JAISRN010000177.1 GCA_031273605.1 Spirochaetales bacterium
AGAATCTTGATCCGGGTGGGGTCCCCTAAGATTCTAAAAAATTCCCCCAGGTGGTTAAGGAGGTTTTCCGGGGGGAGCTGTTGAAAAATATCCTCCAGCCGGAGGGTTTCCGGATCTGCCGGGGAGGGTCGGGGGGGCGGTTTCATGGGGAAACTATAGACTTCTTTTCCGGTTGTGGCAAGATTGCTTGAAACCTTTCTCATTCCTTAGGATGACCACGGACCACACAGACAGGAACACGGACGAAAAAAAGTGGTTAGTGGTTGGTTTAATCGTGGTCGACTTTTTCCTTCTTTGGGGGAAAAAGTGGTTTAATTTAGAATTCCTGGGGCTTGGCAGGGAGGGGGTTTTATGAAAATACTTTAAGGATGAACCCTTCCTCCGGGGAATCCCCCTTCAGGATTCTGCCCCTCAAAAGCCCCTTTCCGGGAAAGATTTTCTACCTCCCCGAAACCACCTCCACCATGGACCTTTCCCGGCAGGCGGTGAGGGACGCCCACCCCGCGGCCCCCCCGGCGGGGACGGTTTTTATGGCGGGCAGCCAAACCCAGGGCCGGGGACGGCTGGCCCGGCGGGTTTGGGAGGCCCGGCGGGATTCCAGCCTGCTCTTTACCCTGCTGCTCCCCCGGCCGGCCTTTTTGCCCCTCGCCGGGGAAGATGGCGGGGAAGGGGATTCTCTTTTAAGCCTCTTTCCCCTGATCGCCGGCCTGGCCCTGTCCCAGGCTCTGGAGAGGGGGGGGCTTAAACCCCGGATCAAGTGGCCCAACGATCTCTACCTGGGGGAAAGGAAGGCCGGGGGCATCCTTTGCGAAACCCAGGGCTCCTGCCTGGCCGCCGGGGTGGGGCTCAACTGCCTTCAGGAAAGCTGGCCCCCCAACCTGGCCGGCAAGGCGGTTTCCCTCTATCAGTTTACCGGCCGGCCCTGGTCCCCCGGGGAAGTTCTGGAGGATTTTTTGGCCTGCCTGGCCGGGCTGCTGGGAATTCTATCCCATGGGGAGGAGGCCGGGATTCTGGCGGCCATTGAGGATCGCCTCCTGGGCCGGGGCCGGGCCGTCTTCTGGCGGCCCCATCCGGGGGAAGCGGAGGAGGTGGCGGGGGTTCTGGAGGGGCTGGGGGAAAAAGGCCGGCTGCGCCTCCGGGATACCGGCGGCCGGATTATCGAAGTGGTCAGCGGGGAAGTGGTTTTTCCGGGGTTCTCGACCCTTACAAATTAGTCCGGGGGAATTTCCCAGAGGGGTTCCAGAGTTTCGGGGGAAAACAGGGGGAGGGCGGCGGCGGAACGGGGACCTCCGGGGGGAGGGCATTTGCCGGTCCAGAGGAGGAAGGCAAAACCCGGTTCCCCTCCGGGGGAGTCCCCCAGGCCGGGGCTGAGTCTGAGGCAGAACCTTTCCTCCTCCCGCCGGGTTCTTAAAGTGAGGTCCGGCCGGGGATGCCGGGGGTCAAAGATTAACAGGGCTTCGTGATCCCTCCACCGGAAAGAAAAGCCCTGTCCCTGAAGGGGCAGGACAAACCCCGTCGCCCTTAACTCCTTCCAGGGAAGCTCTAAAGTTTCCCTAAACTCCCCCCGCCGGGTTTCCATGATCAGGGGCGCCCCGGGGGTATCCCGAACCCCCCGGCGCCACTCCAAAAGGGCCAGGTCCAGGAGGCTCACCCGGTCAGGGCGGCGGCCCGGCGGCGGCCCGGGAAGGGATGCGGGGAGGCCGGCGGTTCCCCGGACCAGCAGCCCCGGATGATTGTTATAGAAGGAAAAATCCAGGACAAAGGAAACCTCCTTTCCCGGAGGGCCAAAGCCTAAAATTTCCCGGAGGCCCCGGATGGTCCCCCCCCCTTCCCCGGCTTCCTGTTCCCGGGAAGCAAAGGCCTGCCGGAAGTGGGGGACCCGTTTTTTGCCCTGGAGGACGCAGGAAAAAGCCGCCTCCCGGCGGGGAAAAAAGGGCCCCAGCCGGCGGCCCCCGGCGCCGGAGAGGCCGCAGAACCGGCCGCCCGTAAAGTGAACGAAGAATTCCTCCCCCTCCAGGGCGGCCAGGCCGGGCATATCTTCATCCAGGGTCCGGCGGGGCAGGAAAAAGCTCCCCCCGGGTTTTTCCCCGCTTTTTGACCCCGGTTTTATCCATTTTTCCCGGAACTCATCCATAGGTAATCTATAACCGAAAAAAAGCCCCCCCGACAACACAATCTCTGGACAAAGGGGAGGCTCAGGATTATGCTTCATCCAAGATTCCCGCCGCCCCAGGGCGGACCGGGAACCAAACCTAATCAGCCGGGGATTTCGGAATGGAGTGCGAAGCTCCAGCGGTCCCGCCACCGTAACCGGGGATGAAAGCGGCAAAGCGTCATTGCGGAAAATCCGTGAGAAGACGCCGCGAGTAAACTGATCCGGAAGCCGGGAGACGGTCCTTGGCTAAAACATAGCCCCTTAAGGGATTCTTTCGCGGAAAGACGAAGGAAGGCCGCTGTTTTTGATTCCCGGCTGTTTTCCTCCTCCTCCGGAAGGCTCCCCTAGGGGTTTCCCGAAGGAGGAAAATATGTTGTTTCATTTTCACTCTTCCGTTTTGTCTTTTTCCTTTCGCCCCTGCCTTTCTTCCCTGCTGCTAATCTTCCTTTTTGCCTTTGTTCCCCCGCCGGCCCTGAGCGCCCAAGAACCGGCGGTCCTGGATTTTGTGGTTACCGCGGACCGCCTTCCCCAGGAAACGGACCGGGTAAGCGCCCGGGTTAGGGTGATTGATTCTTCGGAATTGGCCGCCGGGGCAGAGAGCCTGGAAGAGGCGCTGAAACGGGTAGCCGGCCTAACCTTCCGCCCCGCTATGGCCGGCGCGGGAACCGCCGCCATTTCCCTCCGGGGCTTTGGAGAAAGTTCCCATGGCCGGGCGCTGGTGCTGGTGGACGGCCGGCGGCTTAACCGGCCCGACATGGCCGTCCTTAACTGGGGGGCCATTAACCTGGCGGGCATCGACCACATCGAAGTTTTGGACGGCGGGGCATCGGTGCTTTACGGCAACCAGGCCCTGGCCGGGGTGGTCAACATCATCACCAAAAGCGCCGCCCGGAACGCCACGGCCCCGGCCTTGAGGGACAGGGAGCCCGCCGGGGAAACCTCCACGGGGCTTGCCGCCGGCAGCTTCGGCCTGTTCAGCCACCGCTTCTCCGGGCGGCGGGAGCTTGTTACCCCCGGGGGAACCGGCCTGGGCTACTCCTTTGCCTCGGAGCTTCTGTTCCGGGAGGGCTACCGCCGCCGCCAGGCCACGGAAACCCTGAACCTGCAAACCGGCCTTGAGGCGGACCTGCCCTGGGGGCTGGACCTCCGGTTCTCCGGCGGCTTTTCCCACCACGCCTACGAGCTGCCCGGCTCTCTCACCCTGGCGCAGTACCAAGGGGATCCCACCCAGGCGGTTAATCAACAGGACAGGGCTTCGGAGAATCGCTGGTCCGCCTCCTTAAACGCCGGGGCCGGGGGGGAGAGCTTTTCCTTCGCCCTGCCTGTTTCCTACGAGTTCCAGGACCTGGCCGCGGATATGGCTTCCTGGGTTTCCTACTATCAACGGGGGCTTCACACCGCCGAAGCCCGGCCCCAGGGGGTTTACACCCTCCGTCCCGGCCTGGGGGAACTGACCCTCACCGGAGGAGCGGATCTCTACCTGGCCCGGCTCCGGGTGGATAGCTATTCCGATGCCGGCCGCGCTACCCTTAGCAGTTCCCATGATATGGAACAGGACGCCCTGGGCTTTTACCTTAGGGGGGTCTATGATCCCTGGAATTTCCTCAGCTTTCAGGGGGGGCTGCGCTGGGACCGGGCCCGCATCGCAGGCCGGGAGGGAACTATTTATGATGAAAATTCCTATCCGGCCCTGGTTTACGAGGGGGGGGTGAGTTTCCATCCCCGGCGGGGGAGCAAGGTCTTTCTCCGGGGCCTCACCCTTTTCCGCTACCCCTTTATTGACGAGTGGTTTCAAGCGAGCTACGGATACGGCTCTCCCACGTTTAATTCGGACCTAAAACCGGAAACCGGCTTTAACGTCGAGGCCGGCTTTGCCCTGGGGCAGGGGGGAATCCTCTCCGCCGAAGGGGTGGTTTACCTTATGGATATGAAGGATGAAATTGCCTACGATGGGGTAAATTTTAAAAACGTCAACCTCGACGACACCCGCCGTCTGGGGGCCTCCTTAAGCCTGGGGATTACCCCCCTGCCTTCCTTAAACCTTAACCTGGGGGGGGCTTACGTCCGGCCGGTTTTTCTGAAGGGCGCCAATAAGGGCAAGGTTGTGCCCATGGTCAGCCCCCTCACCGCCCGGGCCTCCGCGGAGTGGACCCTTCCCTGGGGGTTTGCCCTGGGGGGGGACTACCAGTTCCAGGACGCCCAATTTCCCGGGGGCGACACCGCCAACGCTCAACCGAAGGCGGACCCCGGCCACATCCTCAACCTGGGCTTGTCCTACCGGCGGCCGGGACCCCGGGCCGATTTTACCCTAAGCCTGGAGTTTAAGAACATCCTTGACCTGGCCCAGCCCCTGGTTTATTGGAACAGCTATGGGAGCGGCTATTATCCCGCCGACGGGCCTTCCTTCAGCCTCTCCGGGGGGCTGGAGTTCTAGTGTCCTGTAACAATACAGGGCACAGGCTCCTCGTCCCAAAACCTGGTTAGTTTTGGATTATGAAAAAAACGAGAAAGAAAGGAAGGGGTCCCCTGATCATCGGTCTGGCCGTTTCTCTGGGGCTCCACGGGGGGCTCCTCCTCCTTCCCTTCCAGCCCCCCCCCCAGGGGGCGGCGGTCCCTCCCAGCCTTTCCCTTTTTTCCTATCCCCTTTCGGAGGAAACCTCTCCTCCCGCCCCCGCCGCCCCGCCGCCTCCCTCCCTTTCCGGCCCCGTCCCCAAACCCGCCGCTCCGGTCCCGGCGGAGGAACCCCAGGACGAAGCCCCTTCCTCAAGCCTCCCGCCCCCCGCCGCCGAATCCCGGGACGATGCCGGCGCCCCCGCGGCGGGGGTGCCCCGCGCCCCGGCGGCG
>JAISRN010000102.1 GCA_031273605.1 Spirochaetales bacterium
GCAAGGCCGGGGTCCACGCCGATGATCCGGCGGCCTCCGGCCTCACCCAGGTTCCCGGCCCGCTTTTCCGCCCTTTTAAGGAGGCCGGTTTTACTCGCTTTCAAATCCGTCGGGGATGTTTATATTGGAATAAACGTTCTGAACGTCGTCGTTTTCTTCCAGCCTTTCGATAAGCCTTACCGCCTTGGCGGTTCCGTCGTTGTCCAGGGAGACATCGGCCTCAGGAACCATGCTGATTTCGGCGCTCATGGTTTCAAAACCCTTTTCGGAAAGCATATTGGCCGCCGTTTCAAAATCCTCGGGCGCCGTGGTTACTTCGATGATACCGTCCTGGAGGGATACGTCTTCGGCGCCCCCCTCGATGGCCGCTTCCATTACCTGGTCTTCGGTGTACTTTTCCCCGTCCAGGGTAATTATGCCCTGGCGCTTAAAAAGCCGGGACACCGAGCCCGCGGTAGCCAACTGGCCTCCCGCACGGGTCAGGATATTCCGCACATCCGCGGCGGCCCTGTTTTTGTTGTCCGTCAGCACCTCGATGAGCACGGCCACTCCGCCGGGCGCGTAGGCTTCATAGGTCAGCTCTTCGTAGTTGACCCCTTCCAGTTCGCCGGTTCCCTTTTTGATGGCCCTGTCGATGTTATCCTTGGGCATATTGGCGGCTCTGGCCTTGAGGATGGCGGTTCTGAGGCGGGGATTCGCGTCCGCGCTGCCGCCGCCCATCCTGGCGGCGATGGAAATTTCCTTGATAAGTTTGGTGAACATCTGGCCCCGTCTTGCGTCGGCGGCGCCCTTTGCGTGTTTAATAGTCGCCCATTTACTGTGGCCCGACATAATGACTCCTTCCTTCCGGGACAAGCCCAACTAATTGAGAATTTCTAACAATCTTATCATAAACAAAAGAGAATGAAAAGAGCCACTAAGCTCACTAACGAACAAAGAAGAAAACCACTGACCACACGGACCACACAGACAATTCCACGGACAAATTAATGTTGAATTCTAGGAGCCTGTGGGACTTGTAGGTTTTTTGCTCTACACCCTGTGGGTTTCGAGCAAAAAACCTGCGATAAGCTGATTTTCTTCTTTATGTCCGTGTTTTCCGTGAGGTCTGTGGTTAAATTCATTATTCCGGATTCCCGGTTTTTACCATTTGCCCTTTTGAATGGCTTTTTCGATGGATTCCTGGACCAGTTTGGTGTACCAGTCGTAGCTAAAGGGCTGTTTCGTCCTGACCACCGGTTTAATCAAAGCTTCAAGCTGATCATGGCAGGGCTCACAGATGTCCCGGTGAGCCATGTGGAAATAATTACGCCCGGAAACAGGCTGTTGGATCGCGTGGCTGCAAACATCACAGGTAAGGGTCTTCATATCTTACTCCTCATTGTAAAATTAATTAATTATATGATATACCGTATAGAGAAAAAAGTCGAGGGGTTAAGATGGGATTTGAAAAATTCCGGGTAAAAGATCGTGATTTTAGCCCTAAAAGGGCGCTGATTATCGCGGAACTGGGGACCTCCCACGGTTCCGATCCTGTCAAGGCCGGGGAACTCATCGCGGCCGCCGCCGAGGCGGGGGCGGACTGTATCAAATCCCAGATAGTCTATGCCGATGAGATACTCCACCCCAATACGAGGGAAGTTGCCCTGCCGGGCGGGAACATACGGTTATATGACCGTTTCAAGCAGCTTGAAACCGATATTTCTTTCTTCGCCAAAATGAAGGAAGAAACGGAAAAACGGGGGCTCCTCTTCCTTTGTACCCCCTTCGGTATCCGAAGCGCCAGAGAACTGCGGGAACTGGGGCCCGAATTCATTAAAATCGCCTCTCCTGAGCTCAATTTTAGCTCCCTTCTCAGAGAAGTCGCTTCCTATAAGCTCCCGGCGCTTCTCTCCACGGGGGTCTCCAAACTGGCCGACATAGAAGAGGCGGTCTCCGTCCTTGGCGAAAGGGCCCCAATTTGCCTGCTCCACTGCGTAACTTCCTACCCCGCCCCCGAAAGGGACTATAATCTCCGGGTTTTAAAGAGCCTCAGTCCGGTTTTTGGCTGTCCCGTGGGGGTGAGCGACCATAGCATGGACCCGGAACTGGTACCGGCCCTGGCCGTCGCCATGGGAGGAGCGGTAATCGAAAAGCACTTCTGCCTTTCCCGGAATGATCCGGGCCTGGACGACCCCATCGCCCTCCCCCCCTCCGGTTTCGCCCTCATGGTTAAGGCGGTCCGCCGGGCCTCGGGCATGGAGGCGGAGGCGGTCCTGGAGGAGCTTTCCAGGGAACGGGGGGCGGAACTTGTGGAGGCGGTTCTCGGGGACGGGGTAAAGCGGCTGGCCCCCTCGGAAAAAGCCAATTATGAACGGACCAACCGCTCAATCCACGCCACGAGGAGCATAAAACAGGGGGAAATCATCAAAAAAGACATGATCGCCTCGCTCAGGACCGAAAAAATCCTCAGGCCCGGCCTCCCGCCTTCGTGGGAAGAAGCCATAATCGGGCGAAAAGCAGCCCGTTTCATACCTGACGGGGAGGGAATCCGCTTTGAGGATCTCTAAAAATTTGGAAAGCCTCCCTCTTTTCAGCACTTTCTATCTGAATTTCGGGGTAAACCGGTTGCCAATTTTTAAAATCTGTATAAATATAGAAGAGAGAAAAAAATAAAGGACAAGGAAGAGTATGGCGAACGCGCCGACAGGACCGGCTCAGTATTTAGCAAGATTCAGCGAGCAGAGCATTGCCTGCAGTCAATATGCCTTAACCAAGCTTGGGGTAGATCGTTCTCACTGTTTTCTTAAAATCGAAGAATATGTCATCCTCTGTGTGCCCTTTCAGCTTGGCTTTAAGCGTTCCATCTTCTTAGCCTCCCTTTCCAAGCAGGAATTGACCTTTTTTCAGCGTTATATCAACGGTATCGTGGGGCTTTCCATAGCCCTGAATCCCGACGGAAGGCCGGAACCGGTCAAATTTTTTATACGCTGCAATCTTTCTAC
>JAISRN010000133.1 GCA_031273605.1 Spirochaetales bacterium
GCCGGAGCGGGACCGCTTATGAAGCGTCTTTTAACGCTGCTTGTTTTGGTAAGCGGGGTTTCCCTTTTTGCCCTGGAAACGGAGGCTCCGGTTCTGCAACGCCTCGGCCTGGAATTAAATACCGGTTTTAATATCAACAATGCCCCGGAGGGGAAACTCTCTGACTATGAATTTCTGGGGGGCTTTAACAACCGGGCCCTCATCAATCTTGATCTGGCCCTAAGCCGGGGCCCCTGGAACTTCCTGGGCGAAGCGACCATCCTGTCCCTCCGTCCGGCCCTCCTTGTGGATGTGGATACCATTTTTTCCCCCATGCTTAAACTGGGCTTCCTCGAATACGACGACGGCTTTGTTTTTCTGGGGGCAGGGCGGCGCAAACAAAGCATGGGGGTTTCGGACATCAACCTCTTTGTTAACCGGGACATGCCCTTTTTTGACGGCCTTAATCTTTCGGTGGGCCGGCAGGAGGGCTTTCGGTTTGACAGCCTCATCAGCGCGGCCAACCTGACCCGCTACGACTACGGTACCAACAAGGATGCCGCCGAAAATTACATTCCCTACAGCAAATACTTTTTGTACCACGCCCTTTCCTACACCGGCCAAACCTGGTTTCTTATGATTGGCGAGGCCGCCGCCATTGCCACTCCGGGGGGCTTTTCTGAATTTAACATTTTTGCCAATGCCCACAACGAACATTCGGAGCGGGTAAATGTGGGCTTGGAAATTCAGTTTGCCAAAACCTTAAACCGGGGACGAATCCTCCTTTATGCCATGGGGGCGGTGGACGACCTGCCTTCCGGGCAAAATGATTCCACCCTTGCAGATCGTCAATCCTATCCCGATGCCCTGGCCGCCGGCCTGGGGGCCCGGTGGCATGTTTTTGACGGGGTTCCCTTTGGCCTATCCCTCGGCCAACCCGGACAAGGGTATGCGGAGCAACACCGCCTTCGGCGTTATGCCTCCGGGGGGCCTAACCTTAAGCCTGGACTACGGCGGGGCCAGCCGGTGGATGTATATCCGTTCCACAAGCAAAGATTCAGCCGGGGGGGAGGGGCACCAGAGTTTTTATAACTACCTGTTCATGCCCGAATTTATTGGGGATCAACAACGTTTTTCCGCCCCCTACGGCCTTCGCTACGGCGGGGACTCTCATCTGATCGCCCTCAAGGGGGAGTACGAAACCGAAAGGTTAAAGATAAACGGCCTTTTTGAACTCCTCCTCCAGGGCTACGAAGGGCGGGCCCATTTTACCGGACAGGAATCAACTCGCAAAAATGGGGAATACTACGGCGCTGCGGAAATTTCCGTTAATCCCGGGGATCCCAATTTTGTTAATAAATGGCTTCTTTCCGAAGACGTGAAACCTGTTTTTATGATGAGCCTTGGGGCGGAATGGGGAATCCTCCCCTGGGTAACCGCCTACGCCGGTATGTCCCTCCAGGTTTGTTCCTTTTTGCCCCTCAGTTATAACTTCGGCGCCGGCGCCACCTTTCAATTTTAATGGCCGCCCTCCGGAGCGCCCTGTGGCTGATCCTGGGCCTGGCGGCCTGCCTTTATGCCCAGGACAACCGCCAGCGTATTGTGGGTGTGGATTCAGAAATCCCGGCGGCTTTAAGGGCCCTCTACCTTTCCCAGGGCCTGGCGCCCCCCTCAAGCGCCGGCCCCTGGAGCGAAGAGGAGCTTTTAGCGGCCCTTGACCGGATTGACTCCGCCGCCCTCCCCGCCGGGATGAGGGGGGTTTACGATTTTGCCGCCGGGGCCCTGGGGCGGCGGCGGAAAGCCCTTGTTCCCAGCCTGGCTATCAATGCTGAATTTTATGGACACACAAATACCGAAGATTTTCTGACCGAAGATCAGTACCTAAGGCCCTGGTCGTTGGCCCGCCAATTTATTGACGCGTCCCTGGAGGCTTTTTTTGCCTCCCATGTCTATATCCTGTTTAACTTTTCTTTAAGCAATTCCCTTTATACCGGAACCGTTACGGACAAGGCCGGCCGGGGACCCTATGCGGCCTCCGGTTTTTTTGGCGCCGCCGGCTGGGGAACCAATGTTTTTTGGAATTATCAATCCCTGGCGGAGGCCGACGCCGCGTGGGACTGGTGGAATCCCTTTAGAACCTTTATCGCTGTCGGCGGCCAGGGCTGGAGCTTGCAGGCGGGAAGGGACCGCCTCTCCTGGGGCTCCGGGGAATCCGGCAATTTTCTGGTGGGCGGCCATATCCGGTACCACAATGTTTTTAGAACCGCCTTTTACAACGAGGTTTTTAAATATACCTTTTCCGTTTCGGCCTTTGAAAATCCCCTGGCGGTTTACAATAACGATACCGGCTGGAATGTCGCCGCCCCCAGGGCCTCGGACCATAATAATTTTTTTATTGCCCACCGCATGGAGTGGCGGACCCTGGGGGGCGCCCTTAACTTAAGCATTTCCGAGGGTCTCATGTATCAGCCGGAAAAGGACCCCTTTGTTTTTGACGTACTGGTGTTATCCCCTACCATTTGCCTTCACAACCTTAACCACCATATGCAAAACTCTATTTTTGTTTTTGAAGCCGATTGGACTCCCGCCAAGGCCTGGACTCTGTACGCCCAAATGGTCCTGGATGACGCGGCGGGCCCCAACGAAAACACTCCCGGCCTAACCGAAACCGCCTCGCCCCGGGAGATGGGCTGGATGCTGGGGGCTAAAACCGCCCTTCCCTTTAAGGGGGGAGTCTTTTTTGCCTCCCTGGAAGGGGTTTACACGGATCCCTTTTTGTATCTGCGGAACCGGAATTACGCGCCCCAGACCGCCGGAGTATCGGGGATTAATTTTGTGGTTTCAAACAGTTCCGATTATCATGGGGAGTCCTTTTTGGGCTACCGATGGGGCGGGGATGCGGTGGTGTTTAACGCCAATGGGGAGTACCGCCGTTTTGGCCAATGGAGCGTCAAGATTAACATTATGTACATGATTCACGGTACCCACGACAAGTGGACCGCCTACCGCAATCTCACCGCCGATGAAAACAAGAGTACCCCCACTTCGGTACACGTTACGGAAAACCACGGGGATGCCAACACCGGGGACCGGAATGCCCCTTATCGGTTGGCGTCCCTATCCCTGTCGGCCTCGGGCAACGGCGCTTTTCTCTTTGGACGCGGGGCCTTTGAAAATTTGGCCTTCTACGGAGAGGCGGACCTGGTGATTGTGAAGAACCCCCTTAATATTGAGTCTCCCCGCCCGGCCGTGGACCTTCAGTTTGTTTTGGGCCTTAGCTACACTTTCCGGTAACTACCGCCGGTGATCAATTGTCTAGTTTTTGCTGACATTTGCTGATTTTTATCTGATTTTTATCTGATTTTTACCTTGACAAAATTTTTCCTGTCCTGTAATATACTCATAAAATTGGAGGGTGTGAATGAATTCGGCGAAGGTGAAACCCCTTTTTTCTTCTCCTCTAACCCTTTTTGGGGTGTTTTTGCTTTCTAGTTTTACCCCCCCCCCCCCCCCCTGTAGCACTAATTTAACAGAAACTAAAGATTTTCTTTTTTCCGGTCATCCGGCTTTATCAATGAAGGCCCCCTCAGACCCTGAGGTTTTTGGCCTTCCCATTAACCAACCTCCGCTCAGATCTATTTTCTCAATGATAAGTGTATTAACCGGAAATGTTAGGCGAATAGGAGGCAAAATAGAGTGAACCCATGCCCGGAAAAAATAGGATTTATTAAATTCATAGACAGAATAGTCTAAAAAAGGAGGATTTTATGACTAATCGTTTTTTTAAAGTTTGTTTTTCTGCTTTTTTAGTGTCCCTTTTCATTTTATTTGGTTCTTGCCTAGCGCTTCTGGAAAACGCAGTTAATCCAGGAAATGTGTCTAATAGTAATTCCCAGAGTCCGCCCACGGAAGATTTGGGTTGGTTAATTGGGAAATTTGTAGATGAATGGGGTGATGAAACCGGCGATTATTTTATACAATTTAATAAAAGAATTACTGGCGCTTTCACAACTCCCGCGGTTAGTAATGCAAATTTAGGAGTCTCTAATGTCATCTTTTCAGAGGTGCAAGGCTTAACATTTGAATTTTATAAATATGGCAGAGATGCAGTAGTCTTTACACCCGGAGACAAAGTCAGCCTCATTTTACGTTATGCTAATGACGAAAAAACCCTTGAAGGGAAAATCGTCGGGATTCAAGCAATTGCTTTGGATTTCAATGATGATTTGGTTGATATGCTGTCTCTGGAAGAAAATATTAATTTCCGGGTTACAGTTACTTCATACCTTGGCTTACCTGCCTATTATCAATTCAATTTTGAGCCAAAAAATTTTGTCCGGGCGTATGAAGGACTGAAAAACCTAGGAGAAAATATTACTGAGTAAAGTAAATCCATGCCGTAAAAGCAGGGTTTATTAAATTTGCTGCAGAACATAGTTCTGGAAAGGAGACTTTTATGAAAAAGCTGGGTATTGCCTTCTTGAGTCTTTTTGTTTTCTTTTTATTCGGGTGCATGACAGTAGTTGACGCCAATTTAGCAGTAGTGTTTGATCCTACTGTTCCGGAAGAAGAATCTTCCTATATAGGAGTACCAGCCTATGTTACTGTCAAACGCTTTGATACCACAGAGGTTTCTTGGAAGGGAAGGGGAACCACAGCCACAACGGTCCGAATACCTTCAGGTCAACACACTTTAGTCGCCGATGTAGAGGTACCGGATCTCGATTTTTCAAGACCAAATCCGGTATACCGGAATCAAAGATTCGAATTCAATTTTGAAGCCGGTAAAACTTATTACCTAAGATCAAATACTAGGGATGGACAAATCCTCTTTGAAGAACTGGAACAACCCGGAGTTGAAGAACCGGAACAAACCACAGAATCAGAGGCTACCTGAAACTCTCCCTCCGAAAAATAAAGAGGCTGTCTGGGACTTTTTGGACAGCCTCTACTAAAGAAATTTAACCACAGAGTCCCCTGATTTACCAGAGCCTGGGCCGCATTGCCAGCCTTCTTGAAGACGACGCCCTCCGGGAAAAACCCTGCGCCCACGCGGGGGCCATAGCGGCCAGCCCCTGCCTCAGCCTGGCCGCCGACCGGGGGGTTCCGGTAACTACCGCCGGTGATCACCATGTGTGTATAACCGCCGGTTTCTTAAAAATAGAATCCATTTGATAAATTAACGGAGTAACATCGCCAAAGTCAAGAGCCCTGTGATCAAAGATAATACAGAAAGGGACTATTTTGCGGGGAACTATTTGCTCATCAATAACGGCCGGTTTTTCCTGCAATGCCCCTATGCCTACCGCAAATATTTGGGGCGATATAAGGTCAATCAAAACCGGGGCGCCATTTAGGCGGCGTGCGGAGGCCCCGATATTGGAGATAGTAACTGTTCCCATATTTAGATCACTATTACCCAAACGCTGCTCCGCCGGCATGTTTTTATATTGGGTCTTTGCCTCTCTGGAAATGCTTTTTAATTTATTTTTGCCGAATTTTAGCCCTAAAATACGCCCCAGGGGGTGAAAAATGTCTCCCCGCTTAATTTGCTTTGCGGTATCCTCCAATCCGGCTTTCAATAGGGCAATGTCCCTGTTTGTGACGGCTAGTTTATTTTTTAGTTGATTGATATAGGATGTAATCTCTGCCAAAGATTTGTTCCCCGCATCAGGCAATTTCACCGTTATTACTTTTTTATCGGACAGCAAAACCGGCATATTAATATCTATGGCATCCATTATTTTTATGTGCCCGGAGGCAAGCCACCTGCTATGCGAAATATGCGCATTTACCCAAGGGGCGGCTTTTATGCCGTCTATGATAATCCTCGTCAGAACCGTGTTTAATGTAATTTTATTATTTACTTTAAGATGATTCAATTTATCA
>JAISRN010000202.1 GCA_031273605.1 Spirochaetales bacterium
CTCAAGCGGGTTTCCCGCGTTGTTGAAACCGATAAGCAGGCGTTTGTCCTCATCACCTTCCACCGGAATATCGTAGCGTGCGGTGGTGAAAGCCCAGTGAATATCAGCCTCGGTAACGCCGTGCTTGAAGGCGGAGGGCTTGCATACAATGTCCGGCTCCATAGTTTGAATATATCAAATATCCGGCGGCGGCGCAAGGCATAGGAAAGTTTGCGAAAATGTCCGGGGCTCTTTCCCATCGCTTCCCGGAAAGCCTTTGAGAACTTGCTAATATTGTCATATCCTGTCCGTGAGGTCCGTGGTTATCTTAACGAAAAGAGGCCTTGACAGAGACGCCGGAGAGGGTATGATCAAAAAAGAAAAGAGGGCGGATGAAACTATTACAGGTGGACACTATCGAAGAGGCCCGGGCTAAACTCCTCTCCTGCCTAGGGGCTTCAGGCGGAGCGGCGGAGCAGGCCCCCCTTTCCCAGGCCCTGGGGCGAATCGCCGCGGCGGATGTCCCCGCCCCGGGAGACCTTCCCGCTTTTCGCCGTTCCACGGTGGACGGCTATGCCGTGGTGGCGGCGGATACCTCCGGCGCGGGGGAAACCCTGCCGGTCTTTCTGCGCCTGGCGGGTTCCGTCGCCATGGGAGAGGGGGCCTCCCTCAGGGTCCACCGGGGGGAATGCGCCTACGTGCCCACCGGCGCCATGATCCCCCCCGGGGCGGACGCCGTGGTTATGGTGGAGTACTGCGAAAATACCGGAACCGGCACAATTGGGGTGTGCGAAAGCCTGGCGCCGGGGAGCGGCCTGGTGGAACCGGGGGAAGACTGCCGGGCCGGCCAGGGGCTCTTAAGCCGGGGCTGTCTTATCCGGCCCCAGGAAGCGGGAGCCCTGGCCGCCGCGGGCCTCACAAAAGTTCCGGTTTACCCGCCCCGGACTTTAAGCCTCCTTTCCACGGGCGACGAGCTGATTCCCCCGGAGGGAGAACCGGGGCCCGGCCAAATTCGGGATATTAACTCCACCGCCCTGGCCGCCCTGGCCGAAAAAAACGGCTACCGGGTGGTCCTCCGGCGGATCATCCCCGATGAGGAAGCCCTGCTGATGGAGGCGGTCCGCGGGGCGGTCAAAGTAAGCGATGTGGTGGTCCTTTCCGGGGGCAGTTCCCAGGGGGACCGGGACTGGACCGGGGCGGTGTTTTCCCGGCTGGCCCGGCCCGGAATCCTCTGCCACGGTCTGGCCCTCAAACCGGGAAAGCCCACCCTCATTGCCTGGGACGAGGCCACCCAAACCCTCCTCATGGGGCTGCCGGGCCACCCCGTTTCGGCCATGATGGTCTTCACCCTTCTCCTCTCCTGGCTGTCCCGGACCCTTGCCCAGGCCCCGGAGCCCTTTCCCATCCCGGCCCGGATCTCCTCCAACCTCCCCGGCTCTCCGGGAAAAACCCTCTGCCAGCCCGTCCATCTCCGCCGGGAGGCCGGGGGCTATCTGGCGGATCCGGTTTTCGGCAAATCCGGAATGATAACCACCCTCATCCGGGCGGACGGCTTCATCCTCATCGACAAAAACCGGGAGGGCCTCAAAAAAGAGGAAGAGGTGTGGGTGCATTTATTCTAAACCCTTAGGCGGGCGGAAGGTCCGGGGGAAGTCTTTTTAGATCGGAGGATTCCGGGGAACCCTCCGGGGGAGCGTGCATGGCAAAGCGGAATCTCTATCTCAGCAACCTGCCGGTGGAAGAAGCCCAGGCAAGGTACCTCGCCGCCCTGCAGGGGCTTTTGAATCCCCGGCCCGAGGAAATTGCCTCCGAAGACGCCCTGGACCGGGTTTCCTGGGAGGCCCTCTTTGCCCGGCGCTGTTCCCCCCTGTTTAACGCGGCGGCCATGGACGGCATTGCGGTAACTGCGGCGGCCACCGGGGGGGCCAGGGAGTCCTCCCCCCTCACCCTGGTCCGGGGGAAGGACTTTAAGGTGGTGGACACCGGGGACCCCATCCTTCCCCCCTACGACGCGGTTATCATGGCCGAGGAAACCCTGGAAATCGACGACGACACCCTGCAAATTTTGCAGCCCGCGGTCAGTTGGCAGCATATCCGGCCCATTGGGGAGGACATTGTTGCGGGAGAGATGATCCTCCCCGGCCGGCGGCGGATTCGGCCCATGGATATCGGGGTCCTCCTTTCCGGGGGGCTGGCCCGGATTCCCGTTTATCGCAAACCCAGGGTAGCCATCTTCCCCACGGGGGGCGAGATGATCGAAGTGGATAAGTCCCCGGAGGAGGGGGAGATCATCGAGTCCAACTCCCGGATGTTTGCCGCCCTGGTTAGGGAGGAAGGGGGGGAGGCCCGGCGCTTTGGGGTTCTCCCCGACGACCCCCGGCAGATCGGCGAGGCGGTGGGCCAAGCGGCGGAAGCCTACGACATGGTCCTGATTAACGCGGGGTCCTCCGCGGGAACCGAAGACTACACCGTACAGGTTCTCCGGGAACTGGGGGAAGTGGCGGTCCACGGGGTGGCCATGAAACCGGGCAAACCGGTAATCCTGGCGGTGGTGAAGGGCCGGCCGGTGATCGGGATTCCCGGCTATCCCGTGTCGGCCTACCTGGCCTACAAGCAGTTTGCCGCCCCGGTTTTGGCCCGGCTCTCCGGCCGGCGGGAAGAAGGAAGCTCCCTCACCGGAACGGGAAGGATCGAAGCGGTGATCTCCCGGCGGCTCGTGTCTTCCCTAAAGCACCGGGAGTATGTCCGGGTCAAGGTGGGCCTGGTGGACGGCCGGCTGATCGCCTCTCCCCTGGCCCGGGGCGCGGGGGCCGCCATGTCCCTGGTTCGGGCGGACGGCTTCTGCATCATCCCCCAGAACAGCGAGGGGATCGAGGCGGGGGAAACCGCGCCGGTGGAACTCTGCCGCCCCTTAAGCGAAATTGAGGCCACCCTGGTTTCCACCGGGAGCCACGATCTCATCCTGGACATCATCGGCGACATGATGGCCTCTTCCCTGGTTTCGCCGGAACCGGCTTATCTGGCCAGTACCCACCTGGGCAGCCTGGGGGGGCTCATGGCCCTCAAACGGGGGGAATGTCATATCGCCCCTATTCATTTGCTTAATGAGGCCGACGGGGTTTATAATGTTTCCACCCTCAGGGAACTCTTTCCCGGCGAGCCCCCCGCTCTGATCAAAGGGGTGGGCCGGGTGCAGGGCCTCATGGTGGCCCCGGGAAACCCCCTGGGCATCCGGGGGGTGGGGGACCTAAGCCGCTGCCGCTACATTAACCGCCAGCGGGGGGCGGGAACCCGGCTCTTTTTGGACTACCAGCTCCGTCGGGAGGGGATTAAGCCGGAAAGCCTTGAGGGTTACGACCGGGAAGGGGCAACCCACATGGCGGTGGCGGCGGCGGTCAAAAACGGCAGCGCCGATGCGGGGATGGGGGTCTCCTCCGCCGCGGCGGCCCTGGGGCTGGATTTTATTCCCCTGGGGGAAGAAGAATACGATTTTGCCTGCCCCCCCAGGTTTTTAACCCTGCCGGCCCTGGAGATCTTCCGGAAGGTTCTGCAAAGCCCCGCTTTTGCCCAAAGGCTTAAGGAACTGGGGGGCTACACCTTTGGACGCTGCGGGGAACTGGTTTTCCTTAAGGAGGAAATATCGTGAAGGAAACGCAGGAAGAAACCCCCGCCGGGCCGGTGGGGAAGGAACTAACCCACTTTGACTCCCGGGGGAACGCCGTCATGGTGGATGTGTCCGCCAAGAGCATAACCGAAAGAACGGCCCTGGCGGCGGGGAAAATTACCCTGCGCCCCGAAACCCTCCGGGCGGTTTTGGAAGGCCGGGCCAAAAAGGGGGACGTGTTGGGAACCGCCCGGCTGGCGGGAATCATGGCCGCCAAGGCCGCCTCTTCCCTGATTCCCCTCTGTCATCCCCTGGGGCTGGAAACCTGTGCGGTGGACTTCGAGGTTGACCGGGAGCTTTGTCAGATTGAAGCCCGGTGCCGGGTTAAACTGTCCGCCAAAACCGGCGCGGAGATGGAGGCCCTCACGGGGGTTTCCGTGGCCCTCCTCACGGTTTACGACATGTGCAAGGCCATGGACCGGGGAATGGTGATCACCGGGGTCCGGCTCCTGGAAAAATCCGGGGGCAAGAGCGGACATTTTATCCGGGAGGAAGAGCATGACTCGGACAATTAAGGATTCCCAGGGGCGGGTTCTGGATTACCTCCGGCTCTCCATAACCGACCGGTGCAACCTGCGCTGCCTCTACTGTATGCCCGGAGACGGGGTAGAATGGAGGCCCCACGGCGATATGCTCTCCTTCGAGGAATTCCTACGGCTCTGCCGGATTTTAGGGGGCCTGGGAATTCGGAAGATCAAGGTAACCGGGGGGGAACCCCTGGTGCGCCGGGGCTGCGCCACCCTTATCGCCGCCCTCAAATCCCTCCCCGGAATCGAGCAGGTTACCCTTACCACCAACGGCTTCCTCTTGGAGGAGGAGCTTCCCCGGCTGGCGGCCGCGGGGCTGGACGGAATCAACATCAGCCTGGACACCCTGGACGAAGAAACCTTTCGCCGCCTTACCCGGCGCTCCGGGGTGGACAAGGTTCTCCGGGCCCTCCGGGCGGCCCTGGAGGCGGGGATTCCCGTTAAGGTCAACTGCGTCCCCCTCCGGGGAATAAACGAAAAGGAACTGCCGGACCTGGCCGCCCTGGCCAGGGATCAGCCCGTGGCGGTCCGGTTTATCGAACTCATGCCCCTGGGCCGGGCGGTGAAACTTGACCCCCTGACCGGCGGAGAAACCGCGGCGGCCCTGGAGGGGCGTTTCGGAAAGCTGACCCCCTGGAAGGGGCGGCTGGGAAACGGCCCGGCCCGCTATTACGTCCCTTCCGGTTTCACCGGGACCCTGGGTTTCATCGATCCGGTAAGCCAAAGTTTTTGTGGAAGCTGCAACCGCCTCAGGCTCACCTCCCAGGGGCGGCTAAAGCCCTGCCTGGCGGAAGACCTGGACCTGGACCTGCGGACCCCCCTTAGGGGAGGCGCTTCGGATGACGACTTGGCAGAGGCTATTTTGAACCTGGCGGCCCGCAAGCCCGGGGGGCATCACTTTCTCACCGGGGGGGGGACTCCCGGCCAGCCCCAGGAAATGTTTCGGATTGGAGGATAGGAGGAAAAATGGGAAAGGTAGTGGCGGTATGCCAAAGTGAAAAAAAAGGAACCCCCAAAACCACCAGGGACCGGGGGGAATTCCGGATCAACCACGGCCTGGTGGGGGACGCCCACGCGGGGGATTGGCACCGCCAGGTAAGCCTTTTGTCCCACGAAAAGGTCGAAGCCTTCCGGAAACGGGGCGCCCGGGTGGACCACGGGGCCTTTGGGGAGAACCTGGTGGTGGAGGGCATTGACTTAAAGACCCTTCCCATAGGAACCCTTCTGGAATGTGGGGAGGTACTCCTGGAGGTAACCCAAATCGGAAAGGAGTGCCACAGCCACTGCGAAATTTTTAAGGTCATGGGGGACTGCATTATGCCCAGGGAGGGAATCTTCGCCCGGGTGCTGAAGGGGGGGTTTATTGCCCCCGGAGACGGGATGGAGATAAGGAACCCGGACCATGGGAAATGAAGCCCCCTCCGGCAGGGCCTACCGGGTAAGCATCATCACCGCCAGCGACAAGGGGGTCCGGGGGGAGCGGGTAGACGAGAGCGGCCCCCTGATCCGCCGGATGGTTTTAGCCGCGGGCTACCGGGTAGGGGAATGTCTCCTCCTCTCGGATGATCAGGAGGGGCTGGAAAAAGAAATGCGGCGGATCTGCGACGACAACCTGGCGGATCTGATCCTCACCACCGGGGGCACCGGCTTTTCGCCCCGGGACCGGATGCCCGAAGCCTCCGCGGCGGTGGGGGAACGGCCGGTCCCCGGAATCCCCGAAGCCATGAGGCAGTACAGCCTGGGACTAACCAAGCGGGCCATGCTGGGCCGGGGGACCGCGGTTATCCGGGGAAAGACCTTAATCGTGAACCTGCCGGGGAGCCCCAAGGCGGTGGAGGAGCAGCTTTCTTTTATTCTTACCGAACTGCCCCACGGGCTGGATATGCTCACCGGCCTCTGAAACCGGGGTCAGTCTTCCGGGGCTCCCAGGCTTAGGATCTGCAGGGCGGCCTGCTCGTCGGTGACCAGGTCCGTTACCAGACCGCCCCTGAGGGCGGCGTAAATGGCCTTGGCCTTCTGCCGGCCGCAGGCCACCGCTATCCGCCGGGGAATCCGCAGAAAGCCGGAAAAGGGAATCCCCACCACCCGTTCATTAATGGGAAGGTTCATGATGCTGCCCCGCCGGTCATAATGGTAGCCGCAGAGATGCCCCCACGCGCCCTGGCCCTCCAACTCCTCCGCCTCGGGAACCGTGAGGAACCCCGCCTGCACCACCGCGGAGTCCTGGGGCCGGTTGGAACTCAGGCCCACCAGGGCCAGGTCCAGGGAGGCGGCCTTCTCCAGGGTCTCGCTAATCCGGGGATCCGAACAGAGCATAACCTTTAGCTCCGGGCTCTGAACCAGGAGGGGGGCCAAAAAGGGAAAGGACTGCCCGTTGATCTTTTCCGCCAAAAGCCGGGCCAGCTCCGAACCATCGTAGTAAAGAGCCGAAGCCCCCAGCCCTCCGGTAAGCTGAACCACCTGGGAATCCACGGTGGCATGCCGGGGCAGTTGGCGGATCAAGTGGTAAAGGGCGGTGCCCCAGGAGATGCCGATTTTGATCCGGTCGAAGAGGAGGGAGGAAAGGTACTCCGCCCCCTCAAGGGCGGTCCGGTTTAAGGTAAGGGCGTGATCCGATTGGGTGGGTACCACGATAACCCGGTTCAGCCCGTAGTCCCGGCCAAGCCGCTCCTCCAGAGCCTGGGAAAACCGGGCGCCGGAGTTAATCCGGATTTCCACGATTCCCCTGGCCCGGCTTAACTTTAAAAGATGGGATACTGTGGGCCTAGAGATCTTATACTTGCGCCCGATTTCCGCCTGGGATAAGCCTTCAAGGTAGTAGTCGGAGGCTAACTCGGTTAAGAACTCCGGGCTTCGGTTCATCCCGGTTTCTTTTTAGGGGGAAGGTGAAGGCACCGGCCCAGGCAGTCCGCCGCCGCTTCCATCAGGGCCTCGGAGACGGTGGGATGGCCGTGCATGATTTCCGCCGCCTCAAACACGGTAATCTCCATAGCCATGAGGGCGGCGGCCTCGTTGATAATCTCCGACGCCCCCGGCCCCACCATGTGAACCCCTAAAATCCGGCCGCAGCGTTTTTCCGCCAGCGCCTTGACAAAGCCCGCGGGTTCGCCTGCGGCCAGGGCCTTTCCGTTGGCGGCCAGGGGAAACCGGCCTATCAAAAGCTCCTCCCCGGCCAGGGCCCGGGCCTCCCCCTCGGTCAGGCCCACCGAGGCGGCCTCCGGAAAGGTATAAACCACCGAAGGGGTATAGCTAAGGCAGACCTTTTGCCGCCTTCCCCCCGCCGGGGCAAGCCCCAAAGAAACCGCCGCGTTAATGGCCGCGGCCTCCCCCATTTTAAAGGCCGCATGGGCCAGCATCTTTTGGCCGTTAATGTCCCCCGGTGCCCAAAGGCCGGGAACCGAAGTTTCCATATACTCATTAACCGCCGCCTTGCCCTTTTCGATCCGAATCTGAGAATCCCCCAGGCAGGAAAGGTCCGCAGCCCGGCCTATGGAAAGGAGAACCTTGTCCGCGGAAACCGGGGGGCCGGCGCTTAAATTCAGGGTTAAACCGCCGCCGTTTTTTTCGATTCCCTTGAGGGAGGTACCGAGGCGGATATCCCCTCCCCGCTCCCGGAGAATTTTGAGAATCAGGGCGGAAACATCGCCGTCCATCATGGGAAGAAGGGAATCCGCGGCTTCCACCACGGTAATCCGGCTGCCGAAGGATAAAAAGATCATTGCCATTTCAATGCCGATCACCCCTCCCCCTAAAATAGCCAGCCGCTCCGGAACTTCGGTGAGGTCGAGAATTTCGGTACTGGTTAAAACCCCCTCTAAGTCAAGGCCGGGAAGGGGAAGCCGGACCGCCCCGGAGCCTCCCGCCAAAATAACCTGCCGGGCAAAAATCTCACCGGGACACCCCTCTCCGCCCCCCGCCGGACCGTAGTCTAATGATATTTTTTTTATCCCCGGCCCGGTCCGGCTCAAGCGCCCCAGGGCCTTAAACATCCGAACCCCGTTGGCCCCCAGAAGGGAGGTTACGCCGGAGACAAGCTGCCGGACCACCTTGTTTTTTTCCGCCGCTGCCTGGGCCATGTCCAGCCTGAGGGAGGGATCGGCTATCCTAATCCCCCGCCGGGCCGCGCCGCCTATCTCGTGGATAATTTCGGCGGTTTTGAGATATGTTTTGGTGGGAATGCAGCCCCGGTTAAGGCAGGTTCCTCCGGGGGCGTCCTTTTCGACCAGGGCCGTCGAGGCCCCCAGGGAGGCGGCTTTAAGGGCCGCCACGTATCCCGCCGGGCCGCCGCCGATGACCGCCACATCAAATTCCGTCCTGTTCATCCTTCCCCCTAGACCAGCAGCAAAACCGGCGATTCTAAGTGATCTTTAATGGATTTAAGCAAAGCCGAAGCCTCGGCGCCGTCGGCTATCCGGTGATCAAAGGTAAGGCTTAGGCCCATAACCTTTTTCACAATAACCTTTTCCCCCGCCAGGGCCAGGACATCCTCCACCGCGCAGACCCCCAGGATGCCCGCCTCCGGGGGATTAATGATGGGGGTAAAGGAGGTTATGCCGAAGATTCCCACGTTGGACACCGAAAAGGTTCCCCCCTCCATGTCCTCCGGTTTAAGCCGGCCTTCCCGGCCCAACAGGGCGGCGGCCGCGGCGGCCTGGGACAGCCGGACAAGGCTTAGGTTTTGGGCCTGCCGGAGAACCGGCACCACCAAGCCCCGGCCGGTAGCCACTGCCAGGCCCAGATTGATGTCCTCCAGATAAACCAGGTCCCGGCCGTCCAGATAACAATTCATCCCCGGATTAAGGAGGAGGGCCTTAACCACCGCGGCCAGCACAAAATCATTAATGGTAATTTTAAGGCCGGCCTTCTCGTTAAGCTCCGAGCGGAGGAGAAGCATCCGGGTAACATCGGCCTTGGCGTTTTCGGTAACCATGGGGATGGTTTGACAGCTCTCCAGCATCCGGCGGCCGGTGGTCCGCTTAATGTTGGACAGGGCCAGCCGTTTTCCCGGCCGGGGAACACCCCCCAGAAGAACCGCCTGATCCAGATCGGCGGAAAAAACCTTGCCCCCGTGGCCGGAACCCCTAAGCTCTTCCCAGGAAAGCCCCCGGTCTTCCGCCATTCGCCGGGCCAGGGGGGTGGCTTTTCCGCCGGAGGACCGGTCCAGATCCGCGGCCCGGATCTCCCCGGAGGCCCCCGATGGGGAAAGGCCGGTTAGGGAAATCCCCCTCTCTTCGGCCAGCCGCCGGGCCAGGGGGGTGGCTTTGATCCGGCCCGCCGGAACCTGGGCCGCCGGGTTTGGGGGGGCGGGTTCGGGGGAGTCTTGAGGTTCAACCGCCCCCCGGGGTTGGTGGGCCGCCGGGTTTGGGGGCGCCGCCGGGGCGGGACCCGGGGAATCGGGGATTTTCTCCCCCGGCGTGCCAATCCAGGCAATCACCTGGGTTACCGGAACAATTTCCCCCGGCCGGGCCAGGACGGCTAAGATGACCCCGTCATAGTCGGACTCCAGTTCCATGGTGGATTTGTCGGTTTCAATTTCCGCCACCACATCGCCCTTTCGCACCGGGTCGCCGGGCTTAATCTTCCATTCCAAAAGGGTGCCTTCGGTCATTGCCATGCCCGTCTTGGGCATAATGATGGAATTAGCCATTTCTTTCCTTGTTTACAAAGTTTACAAAGTTTACAAAAATTACAAAAGCGATTTAACGCAGGCGATAATTTCCTCTTCGCTGGGAACCACCTGGGCTTCCAGATGGGGATTGTAGGGAATCGGAACATCCAGGCCCCCCAGCCTCTTGATAGGGGCGTCAAGATAAAAGAAAGCCTCGCTTGAGGCAATAACCCCCACGATCTCCGCCCCAAAACCTCCGGTTTGGCAGGCTTCGTAAACCACCGCCACCCGGCCGGTTTTTTTGGCGGATTGAATCACCGCCTCCCGGTCCAGGGGAACCAATGTGCGGATATCAAGCACTTCAACATCGATTCCCTGGCCGGCCAAAACTTCGGCGGCCTTTAAACACCGGGGAACCATGCGGCCGTAGGTGATAAGGCTGGCATCCTTGCCCTCTCGCTTTACATCCGCCTTGCCCAGGGGAATGAGGTAATCTTCCGAGGGTTCCGGAACGGGGCCCTTGGTCCGGTAGAGGAGTTTCTGTTCCAAAAAAACCACCGGGTTGGGATCATAGATGGCGGACTTAAGGAGGCCCTTGGCGTCGTAAGGGGTGGAAGGGATGACCACCTTAAGCCCCGGAGCGTTGCTCACCCAGGCTTCCAGGCTTTGGCTGTGCTGTTCCGCCGCTCCGGTTCCGGAGCCTCCGGGGGCCCGGAGAACCATGGGCACGCAGCCCTGGCCGCCAAACTGAAACCGGTTTTTGGCCCCCTGGTTAATGAGCTGCTCCATGGCCAGGGTAATAAAATCACTGAACATGATCTCCACAATGGGCAAAAGGCCCGTCATGGCCGCCCCGACGGCGCACCCGGTAATGGCCAGCTCGGAAATGGGGGTATCCCGAACCCGCCGGCCGCCAAATTCCTCAAACATCCCCCGGCTCACCCCAAAGGCGCCGCCGTAGACCCCCACATCCTCACCCAGAAGAATGATTCGTTCATCCTTGCGCATCTCTTCGCACATGGCCTCTTTAATGGCCTCGGCATAGGTAATTTCCCGCATATTCCTTTTCTCCTTACAGAACAAAACCGTTCTTGGGCTTTTGCTCCCGGATGTCCCCCTGGGCGTAAACATCGTCAAAGATCCGCTCAATGGAAAGTTCGGGGGAGGCATTGGCAAAATCAACGGCCTCCTGAATATCCGCCGCGGCCTGCCGGTCGTAGCCTTCCAACTGCTCCGGGGTAAAGATCTTTTCTTTTAAGAGGAACTCCCGGTAACGCTTAATGGGGCATTTTTCTTTCCACGCGGCCACCTCTTCCTTGGTGCGGTACACCTGGGAGTCGCTTTTGGAATGACCCATCCACCGGTAGGTGTTTAGAACCATAAAAAGCGGACCGTGCTTGAGAACCTCCTCCCGGGCGGCTAAGGTTTCTTCGTACACCGCCAGAACATCGTTGCCGTCCACCGAGAGGCCCTTGATCCCGTAGGAGGAGGCCCGGAGGGAGATGTCGGCGATGTTCATGGATTTGTTAATGTGGGTGGACATGCCGTAGAGATTGTTGGTGCAGACAAAAAGTACCGGCAGTTTCCACACCGAAGCCAGGTTCAGGGTTTCGTGAAAGGCCCCCTCATTGGTGGCCCCGTCGCCGAAAAAACTCACGGTAATGTTGTTCCGGCCGAAGTACTGCTGGGACAGGGCGGCCCCGGCGGCAACGGGGATTCCCCCCGCCACTACCCCGTTGGCCCCCAGGCTCCCCACGGAAAAATCCGCAATATGCATGCATCCGCCCTTGCCCTTGCAGTAGCCGGTTTCCTTGCCCAGGAATTCCGCCATCATCCTTTTTATGTCCATCCCCTTGCCGATGGCCTGGTTGTGCCCCCGGTGGGTCTGGGCTATCATGTCTTCCTTTTCCAGGGCCGCGCAAACCCCCACCCCCGTGGCTTCTTCGCCGATGCAGAAGTGGGCGGTGCCGTGAACCTTGCCCTCGACAAAAAGCCGGGCCGCCGTTTCTTCAAAGGTCCGGGTTTGGACCATCTTTAAATAGAGTTCCCCGTATTTATCCTGGGACAACTTCATTGACGCCTCCTTGCCGGGATTTCCGGGGAACCCCCGGAATTTTTCATCCCTGCCTTATATTATGCCCCTTTCCGCCGGCCTTGTCAATTGTAAAGAACCCCTTTTTCTTTTTTACATTTGTAAAGAATGTCTAAAGAGGCTTTCCCAAAACTTCAGTTTAAGAATTAAGAATAACCACTTTTTCCCTTCAGGGGAGATTCTCAAAAAACAGGGCGATCATTTTCCGGTCCAGGGCGGGAACCGGGATCAGGGCCTTCTCCTTCCCCTTCCCTATTCGGGTCCAAAGCCGTTTTTCCCCCAGGATTTGGTCCCGGAGAGTCCGGTCTTCCGGGGAGGGGAGGGGCTGCTTTAAGAGCCGGGAAAACCTGGCCAGCCTAAAGGCGGTGAGGAGTTCTCCGGTGGAAAGGCTGCCTGTCCAGGGGTAGGCGGAGGAACCGGCCCAGAGCCGGGGAGATTCTTCCCCAGGGTTTTGTTCCCCTCCGGGGTAGTAGAGGGAGAGGCCGGCGGCGGTGGGCAGGCCGGCCAGCCGGGCCAGGAGGCGGGGGGCATTTTCCGGACGGTCCCCTTCCAGGCCGCAGATAAAGTAACTAATCACCGGAAGCCCTGCGGCTTGGGCGGTCCGCAAAACCCCCAGGTAGGCCCCCCAGTCAAAAAAACGGTTTTCCCGGCCGGCGTTTTCCTCCGGCGTCCCCAGGGAAATGTTCAGCCGGCTTAACCCCAGCCGACGGAGGCGAATCAACAGCTCCGGGGAAAGGAGGGAATAGTCCAGCCCGTTTTCCCCGGTCCAGGAAAAACCGGGATTGCCCTGCCGGAGGGTTTCCAGGAGGCGGCACAGGTAGTCCGGCTTGAGGAGGAGATTGTCGTCTTCGATATTCAAGGCCACCGGCCCGGAGGCGGGAAACTCCGCCCCCAGGGCCGCAATCCGCTCCGGGGGAACGGTTCTCAGGGTTCGGCCGTGAAGCCGGGGGGTGGAGCAAAAGCGGCAGC
>JAISRN010000012.1 GCA_031273605.1 Spirochaetales bacterium
GTAACGGGGATGCCGTAGAAGGGGGTCATCCGGCGCTTGGACTTGTCCCCCTCGGAAGGGGCCGGCGCCGCAACGGGGGCCGCCGAAATGGCGGATACGGACTGCAAAGCCGCCTTGGGAGTTTCCGCCGGGGGTGAAACCGGGGGGGCCTCCCCTTTGCGCCTCCGGACCGGCCCGGCGGCCTTGCGGCGGGGAGGGGCCTTGGGGGCCGGAGCGGTGTCTATGAATTTAAAGCTCCCCTTGGCAAGGGCCGCGGGGGTCTTGATTTTTTTACCGTTGAAAAAAGCAATGGCCTGGTCTATCGCCAAATCGTAGAGAGGATTATCCGGCTTGGTCTTGGCAAATTCCCCCACATAGATAGTTAAAAGCTCGTTCTTTTTAAAAAGGGTAACCAGCTCCCAGTGCTTTTTATTTTTCGGGTCCAGAACCATGTAGCCCAGGTCCGGATGGTGGTAAACAAAAACCAGGTCCACGGCCTTCCAGGGGAGAAAAACCTCGGACGCGTCCTGGGCGGGTTCCATATTCTCTTCCAGATTATGAGAATAGGTTTTGTACTGGAATTTATCCACCAAAAGGGCGTTAACCAGGGCGGAAAGCTGCCTTTGGGTAAGGGTTTTGTCGTTGAGCCGCAGATTAAGCTCCCCGGCCAGATTCCGGCAGGCCCCCAAATCGCTTAAAAGTTCCTTTACCGCATCAAAATGCCCCGCCGCGTTGTTAAAACCCTGCCGGCTGGCAAAATACTCATACTCATTAACGGCTTCATTCATATCGTTACCCCACTAACAACTCAAAAATTTAAAATGGCAGCCCCGCCGCAGCGGAGCTTCGTTTCCTAGAAAATAAAATACCCTCCAACCTCAGGCATGGAGGGCATAGTCATAACCTTCATAAAAGGGGCCGCCGCTTTGCCGGAGAGCTTAACTGAAAGCCCCCGGCAAAAAGTGGCTCTTTCACAAGCGGACGGTTCCGCCGGACCGGGGCCGGCCGGGTTTTTTGCCGACCTTATCCACGGCGCCCCGCCGTCCCCCCGCAGACCGCCCCGCCGGTTTACGTCCGGCGCTCCGGCTCCGGGAAGCATTAACCACCGTGGATTCCTCAGCGGCCCCGGCTTCCAGGGTGGGGGAATTCAGGATGTCCAAATAGGCCGCCGCATTGCTCCGGGGGGCCGCCGGCGCCTGGGCCGGCTTGGGGGAGGCCAAATCGGCGTCCTCCGAGGTGTCCGTGGCAAAGCGCTGATCGATATCCTCCCTAACGGTGGAACGCCGGCGGGAGAAGGAGGCAAAAGCGGCGTCCTGGAAGCCCTTAGAAACCCCGTGGAGGAATTCGTTAAGCACGTTGGCCATGCCGTCCAGGGTGGCTTTTTTCCGCTTAATGGAGGTAATGTCCACATCCAGGAGGATTCCCGGCTGTACATGATAGGGATTAATCATGTACTCAAACTTATTGTATTCCGCTTCCAGAAAAGCCAGCCGTTCTTCCATAACCCGGCGCTGCACGGGATACCGGTAACCATACATACTCTGAAGTTTGGACTTCATCAGGATTAGATATTTTTTTATCTTGTCCTTTTCGTAGAGGTAGGTACGGTTCATCTCCTCCACATCGGTGGGCGCGGCCTAAACGAAAGAAATTTCATCCCAGGCCTTGTCGATTTCCTCGTAGAGGGGATCCCCGGTTTTGGCTTTGATCTTGGTTTTGATCTTGTTTTTGTAGATCCGGGCCAGGTCCTCAAAGTCGGTGATCCGCCTCATAAACTTGCTGTTGGCGTAGAGCCGGTCCAGCACGTCATAGATATGCTGGACTTCCACCTGGAAGGAGGTAAGCTGCACATCGTAGGCCTTGCGTTCTTCGATAAGCTGGGCGTTATCGTAGTAAATCATCCGGATACTGTAGCGCTCATCGGGAAGGTGGGAGGAGTCGGTGTCTTCGTATTCCCTGATGGTGAGCTCCCGGGCGTTTTTGAGGTTTTCGATGTACTGGTAGCCCATTTTGGAGGTATCCAGAATGGAAGTGATGCTGTTAATGGCGGTGTTGTAGCCCCGGCTCCGGATATTTTCGATATCCATGATCTTTTTGAGGTTTTCCCGGACGTTAAGCTGGTCAAATTCCGCCGGATCAATCTCCGCCCGGAGGCCCTCGACCCTTTCCATAAGGGATTTAGAAAAGATGGAATAACGCTTAGACTTGGGGTTTTCCTTTTCGTCTTCGGTCCAGTTTTCCACCCGTTTTAGCCGTTCAAAGAGCACCTCGCTGTCGGAAAGTTCGTCCTTGCCGGCGTCGATCAACTGTTCCTTGTAGTTCTCGATCTCCTTGTCAATAACGTCAATGATGTGCTTGGAGATGAGATCCTTGATGAGGTATTCCACCGTAACCTGGTAGTGGAAAATGGGGCTGATGAGCTCGGAATCGAGGATGTTCACCGAAAGTTTAACGTCCGAAACCGTTTTAGGCTTGTAGAGGTTGTCTTTAAATGAACATTTGACCACGGAATACGCGTTTTCTCCCCGGATAAAGGCGCCGACATCGGTTTTTTGCCTTAAAAGGGAGTTGGTAACGTTTTCCAGGTCGTTAACCCCCCGCTGGATATGGCCCTGAAGGTGGCCATACATATTCACGATGGATTTTTCAATTTCGCCCGTGTTAAAACGGTCCATACCGCCCACCTCGTTTAAGAGGCTGGCAATGTCTTTGGGGGTATACCGGGTAAGAACTTTCATTTCTTCCATATCAATGAAGTTCCGAACCTTTTTAACCATTTCATCTTCCGCCGTTACAATATAGCGGTTGAACATATTCTGATAGTTTTGGTTAAAATAGTTGTATACCTTTTCCTTTAGGCCCCCCATGACTTCCAAACGCTGCAGGACCTCCTGCGGCAGTTTGGCGGAGACATGGTTCATCACCTTATCAACTTCTTCTTCCAAGAGGCGATCAACCTCAATCTGTTGGTCCCGGCTTTCCTGTGCAAGGGAGTTTCTTGAACCCACCGCACTGTGTTTCTCAGGATGAAAAACCATAGGACTCTTCGGTAGATCTATGCTTCCCATTCAACTCTCCTTAAAAAAACATAATCAATTACTATTATTATCAACATAGAATGAAAAATGTAAAGACCTTTTTTTTTTTTTTAATAGGTTTGACATTTTATCTCCCATAAAGCATAGTATAGTTCATAAAATGCGGTTAGTTAAGGTATGAAAAAACACTTTTTGTTCGGAATTGTCTATTTTTTAGTCTTTTTTTCCCTTTTTGCGGATTCCAGGACTGAAAATATCGATCTTTTTGTCTTGCTGGACAAAAGCCTTTCCATGGTCGAAGAAATTGAAGACGTTAAGAGCTATGTCCGGGATTTTTTAGTCGAAACTTTTCTTATCCCCGGGGATAATCTCACGGTAATCAACTTTTTTGGTTCCACGGACCTTTTTATTAGCCAAAGGGTGGATTCCCAGGGCGCTAAGGCTGAGATCAACGAAAAGATAGGCCAGGTCCAGGCGGACGGGCGGTGGACGGACATCGGCAACGCCCTGGACGCCCTAAACCGGGAGTACTACCGGAGCGCCGAATCTCCCCGGCAAAAGTACCTCCTCCTCATCACCGACGGCATCCAGGAAGCGCCCCCGGACAGCCGCTACTACAGCCCCGACGGCAGTTTTGTCCACGACCTGCTGGAAAATACCAAAACCATCCAGCGCCGGGGCTGGAAGATCCAGATCATCGGCATCGGCTCGGACTCCGCCGCCCGGCAGGTTGCCGACGAGTTGGCCGCCGCCTACCAGGAAATTCCCAGGGAGGAGGTAAGCCCGGAACGGCTGGCGGAGGCTTCGGATAATCTGCTGGGCCTTATTCAGGTCCGGGAGGCCCCGGTTTTTTCCCGCCTGGGGTCCGGGGGGGCTTCGGTGATGAAAATAGCCCTGACCAGCCTCCATTTTAACGAACCCCGGCGGGTTACTATCGCAGGCATTTACTTTCAAAACGCCCTTCACGACCGCTGGACCCTGGCCGCCGGGCCGGAGGGGGGCGGTCCCGGGGGGGATTTTTTTGATTTTACCCTGAACCCCGGGGAAACCCGGGAATTTGAGGCGCCCCTCACCTTTCCCCTGCCGGAGGGCAGGGAAAAATCCCTGAAGGGTACGGTTTTCTTTACCTTTTCCGGCGGCGTCTCCCTTACCCCGGCCGCTTTTGAAGCCGTCGTCCCCGGTCCCTTTCCCTGGGGTACGGTTTTCCTGGGGCTGGGGGGCCTCCTTCTCCTGGTTCTGCTGATTCTCCTGATCCGCCGTTGGGTCTCCCGCCCCCCCCGTCGGCCCTCCTCTTCCGGGAGCCTGGGGATGAGCGCCCCCCGTCCCCGTTTTGCCGCCCCCCGGGGAGGTTCCTGGCAGCTTAAGGGCTCTATCCGGACCCAGAGCGGGGAAACGAGGAGCGGGGATTTCCGGCTGGCCGAGGGGGAGTCCCTGTACCTGGATGCCCTTAAAGACGGTTTAGCCTTTGGGGAGGCCAGGACAAGCCGCTCGGCCCTGCGGGTTTACCGTTCCGGGGGCAATCTGAAACTTGAGGCGCTGAACCCCAGGGTTTTTAAAGTTCTCACCGCCCTTCCGGGGAGCATCCTCAATAAGGAAATCTACGGATTGTTATCCGGTAAAATTCAAACGTCCTTCCTGTTTACCGGGTAAGGGTAACGACCACGACGCCCCAGGGGGCGGCAAAACCAAAGGGGGGCGGCAAAACTAAATGCGTTTTGAAGAAACTATCCGGTACCTTGTCCAAAACGACAATTACATCCTAACCGCCCACGACAGCCCCGATGCGGACGCCATAGGCAGCGAAGTGGCCCTTTACCGGGCGCTCCGGGGCCTGGGAAAAAAGGTCCGGATCATCAATTCCGATCCCGAGGGAATCCGCTACGCCTTTCTTAATCCCCGGGGGGAGGTGGAGCAGCTTGCCCTGGCGCGGCTGGACCCCGGGGAGCTGGCTAAGAGCCGCCTGATTATCCTGGACACCAACGACACCTCCAACATTGGTTTTGTGGCCAGGGATATTCTGCCCCTGACGGCGGACTGCCTGATTATCGACCACCACGAGGGGATAAACGACCCGGATTTTCCCGGCTGCTATGTGGAATCCGAGGCTTCTTCCACCTGTGAGATCCTTTACCGCCTTTTTGAAGGGATGGGAACGGAGGTGGATTTTGAAGCGGCCCAGGCCCTTTACACGGGAATCCTCTTTGATACGGGCTGCTTTATCTATCCCAAGACCAGCGCGGAGACCTTCCGCATTGCCGGGGAACTGGTAAAGAGGGGGGTTAATCCCAACCACATCTATGCCCGGCTCTATGAGAACGACTCCTTCGCCTCCTTAAAGCTCCATAGCCGGGTAATGGCGGGGATAGAGTTTTTTTATGAAGGCGCCGTGGCTATGCTGGTTTTGACCAGGGAAATGATCCGGGAGTGCGAGGCCAAGTATGAGGAAGCGGAAACCCTGATCAACATCCCCCTCCGCTGCCGGGATGTCCGGGTTTCCGTTTTGCTAAAGCAAAACCCCGAGGGCATTCTCCGGTGTTCCATGCGTTCCAAG
>JAISRN010000030.1 GCA_031273605.1 Spirochaetales bacterium
CAAACCGTTCCCTCTCGGCACAAAACAATCGGCGCCGGCTCCCATACCCCGTCGGATACAGGATACCACTTTTACAAATATCATATAATCTTCGCGGTTCATTTTCTTCATAAGTTATGTGGTTTTGCGGGATTTGTAAGAGGTCCAAAGTTTATATGCGCTGGCCCTGTTTCGCAAGCAGGATAAACGCATAGAAACAAAAAAGAAGAAAATGCCCCTGTCCGTGTTGTCCGTGGTTCTTCTTCCCACTAACCACTAACCACTTTGTCCCAGGTCCGTGGTTGCCTTCAGTCCGCAGTTACCCCAAATTGAGCAAGCAAAGCGTAGTAGTCCTCATAGCGGCGGGCCTCCATGAGAAGGCTGCGAAGTCGGCGGCTCCCCGGAAGGTTTTTCACGTAGTAACAGAGATGCTTCTTCATTTCCCGAAAGGCCGCCGGGTCTCCCCCGTAGCGCCGGGCCAGGTCCAAATGCCGCCGGGCCGCTTCCAGGGCCGGAATCTCCCCCTCCAAATCCCCCTCTCCCCCGGCAGGCAAAAACCCCGGATCCAGGGCCCGGCGGATCCGGGCAAAAAGAAAGGGCCGGCCCAAGGCGCCCCGGGCTATCATTACCCCGTCGCATCCCGTGGTGGTCATAACCTCCCGGACATCCTCCGGGGTATAGAGGTCCCCCGAGGCAATTACCGGCACGGAAACAGCCTTTTTTAACCGCCCTATAAGCCCCCAGTCCGCCCGGCCGCCGTAACCCTGGCTCCGGGTCCGGGGATGAAAGCCCACCATGGCCGCCCCCGCTTCCACCGCCGCCCCCGCCGCTTCAAGGTAGGTCAGACTTTCGGCGTCCCAGCCGGAGCGGATTTTCACGGTTACCGGGGTTTCCCCGGAGAGCCCGGCGGCTTTCCGGGCGGCCCGGAGCCCCCCCCGGAGGGCCTCCACCAAAAGGCCGATTTTGTCCGGGGTTTTGAGAAGGGCCGCCCCCCCGCCGGACCGGCAAACCTTGGGTACCGGGCAGCCGCAGTTTAGGTCCGCCAGGTCGGGGCCAAAGGAGGGCAGAACCGCCCCGGCGGCCCCCGCGGCCTCCGGGTCTCCGGAAAACACCTGAATCCCCAAAAGCCCTTCCCCGGGGGCCCTCTCCATGAGGGCGGTGGTTTTCCCGTTTCCCCGGAGGATTCCCTCGCAGGAAACCATTTCGGTATAGCCCAGAACCGCCCCCCCCTGGGCGCAAAGCTCCCGAAAGGCCCGGTCGGTATAGCCCGCCAGGGGGGCCAGCAGGACATTGCCCGGAATGGTGAGGCCCGGCAGAATGAGGGGGTGGTACAGGGGGGCGTTCATAAACCGGTTAGCTACTCCGGAATGTTAAAAAACCGCAGGGCATTGGCGTAGAGGGCTTCCAGAACATCCTCCGCCGGTTCGCTCCGCAGCTCGCAGAGAAAATCCGCGGTGGCCTTCAGGTAGGAGGGGCGGTTCCGCTTGCCCCGGTAAGCCGCGGGAATCATGAAGGGGCTTTCGGATTCAATGAGGATTCGGTCCAGGGGCATATTCTGGGCGGTTTCGTGGAGGTTCCGCGCGTTGCGGTAGGTAACGTTTCCCGCAAAGGAAAGGTAAAGGTTGAGGTCCAGGGCTTTTTTGGCGTAATTCCAGTCTTCGGAGTAGCAGTGAAGGATTCCCCCCCGGGGGGGAAGTTTTACCTTGAGGATTTCCAAAACATCATGCCCCGCCTCCCGGTTGTGGATGATCACGGGAAAGTTGAATTTATCCGCCATTTCAAGCTGGCGGATGAAAAGCTCCACCTGATTATCCCGGTTGCCGAATTTCCGGAAGTAATCCAGCCCAATTTCCCCGATGGCCACCACCCGGTCCAGCTTAATCCCCTCCTCGATCCGGCGTTCCCAGTCCCGGCCGGGATTAACCACCTCCGAAGGGGAGACCCCCACCGCATGATAGACCATGGACGCCGTGGAAAGGTTCTGGTAAACCTGAAAAAAATCCGGCAGGTTGTTACAGATGCTTAAAATATGCTCCACCCCGGCCTGGCGGGCTTCCTTAGAGATAATAAGCTGTTCGATCGGGTCCTCATTAATTAACCCGATATGAGCGTGGGTATCAAATAATTTCATGGTTCTACCAAAAAAGTGATAAAAGGCCCCATTCCCCGGGGCGGCTTTTTCAAAATCCCCCTAATATTGAACTTGAAAAAGCCTTTATAACGGTTCGGCGCTTCTCAATAGTGGAGGTTCAAAATTTCCCTTATAAGCGGCAACTTGCCCATGTTCATTAAGGTTACTAAACTAATTCAAAGTTTATCATTCCTCCGGCGGGTTGTCAACGAATTTGTTTGACAAGAAAGGAAAAAAAAAGGATAATCCTAACTAGGCGCCATTTATTACCCGATTAATAATAGAGAGTCCGCCGTGGAGAAAACCTTAGGAGTTTTGGGTGTCCAATAATCGTTATAAAGAGGTCGAAAAGAAAATCGCCGACTCCCTGGGGAGTCTGTTCCGCCGGGCCGGCAGGGCTGTGGGAAATTTTTTCCGTTCCCTTTTCAGGGCGGGGCGGCAGAAATTCACCGTCATGTTCATCCCCCATTCGGAAAAAAAGGTTTTTAATTTTAAAATTTCCGTTTTTGCCCTGGTTTTTATGGGTTTTATGTTCGGGGCCATGATGATTGTCTTTGTGGTGGTGGGGGCCCGGTTTTCCGGCATCGCCAGCCTTTTAAACGACCGCAGCAAGAACCTTGCCGGCGCCCAGGGGAACCTGGAGGTTCTTCAGGATGAAATTGCCGGCCTTAGGAAGGTGGCCCAGTCCTTTGAGGCTTCCCTGGCCTCCACTATGGACAAACTCAACCTTCAGTCCTCCTCCCGCCGGAGCACCCTCTCCCTTACCGGCGATTTAAGCGCCTTCTACTTTGTGGAAGAGCAGGAAGAAGGGGTCCTTCGGGAACTGGGGGACCTCCGGAGCATGGGCCTTGCTTTGCAGGATTCCATCCAGTCTTTGGAAAAGATCTCCGGAATCCTCACCACCCAGGAGGCCCTCCTGGTGGAAATGCCCACCTACTGGCCGGTGGACAACGGGGATGGACGCATTTCCGGCCGTTTTGGCCCCGCCATTAACCCCTTCGACTTTGTTTGGTACCTCCATAAAGGGCTGGACATCGTGTACGGCTACGGCAAACCCATCCTGGCCGCGGCCAACGGCAAGGTCATCGAGCAAAAGAACGATCCCCCCAACTTCGGCCTTTACGTGGTTCTTCACCACAACTACGGTTTTCAAACCATGTATGCCCACATGCAGACCGTTTACGTTAAAGCGGGGGACAACGTAACCCAGGGCCAGGTTATCGGCACCATGGGTTCCAGCGGAAAGTCTACGGGTCCCCACCTGCATTTTGAAGTGCGGATTGGAACCCAGGTGGTGGACCCGGAACGATTCCTCAACATCCGCGAAAAAACACGGTGAACCCCGGCTATGTCAGAACCCATTTTGGATCACGGCGTGGTTATCAACTCCCTCATCGGGGCCGGTACGGTTTTTAAGGGCGATTTGGTTTTAACCGGCCTTTTAAGGATTGACGGCGATTTTTCCGGGGCCATCAAAACTCCGGGGAAGGTTCTTATCGGCAAAACCGGCCGGGTCAGCTCCCAGATCACCGCGGGGAGCGTGGTTATCGGCGGGGCGGTGAAGGGCAACATCATCGCCGCCGGCAAGGTACACATCCTTTCATCGGGCATTTTTATCGGCAGCATCACCTCCCCCCGGCTGGAACTGGAGGAAGGGGTGATCTTTCACGGGGTTTGCCGGGTGAATCACCGGGAGGAGCCCGAAACCCTCAAACCCGGCAAGGGGCCTAACTAATGGATATTCTGGACCCCCTCCAAACCGGCCTGGCCGGAGCTTCCTTCTCCCCGCCCCCCCAAAAGGGCAGGATTAGCAAAAAGGCCGGCCCCAAGACCTCCTTCAAGGCTATCCTGGCCGCCTCCGTTGAGGAGCCCCCGGAAACGGACCTGCCTCTGGAAGAGCTGCTGGATGAACTGCACCAGCGGGGGGAGAAACTCTCCCAAAGCCCCACCATGACCGAGGTGATAGACTACAAGAGGGCGGTTCGGAATTTTGTGCGCCACGTGATGGAGCACGGCTTTGGACTGGAAACCCGGGAGGGGGTTAAGTTTTCCGACCCCTTGAAACCCCAAAAGCAGTATACTATTGTTAAAATCGTTGACGAGAAGCTGGAAAAGCTGGCCGCCCGGATTCTCCGAAACCAGGAAAGCCGGCTGGATATTCTGGCGGCGGTCAACGAAATTCAAGGGCTCCTGGTCGATCTGATCCGCTAGGCCGCCCCGCTGACCTAAGACAATTCCCCGCGCCGGACAGGAGGCTGACATGGATGAACTTTGGGAGGAAACGGAAAGTACCAACCCCGTCCCCGGGGCGGACGTCCCCGGGGCGGACGTCCCCGGGGCGGATGAAACCCCGGCCTATCCCCCGGGGACCCTCCTCAGCTTCCGGGTCAAACTCTTAAATTCCAGCGAGGTTCAGATCTTTTCCGGCGACCCGGCGCTCTACAAGCCCGGAGACAAGGTGATTGTGCCGGGGAAGTACGGCCGGGATCTGGGGAAGATCCTGGCCCGGGCGGGGGCCCCCGGCAAGGCCGAGGGCGCCGCGATCCTCCGGGGGGCGGGGGAAAAGGACCTGCAAAAATTCCGGGAAAACCGCAAAAAAGAAATGAGCGCCCTCCTGATCTGCCGGGAAAAAATCGCCGCCCGGGGGCTGGATATGAAGCTGGTGGCCGCCCATTACCTTTTGGACGAGCCTAAGGCGCTCTTCTTTTTTACCGCGGAATCCCGGGTGGACTTTAGGGAACTGGTGAAGGACCTGGTGGGGATTTTCCGGATGAGGATCGAACTGCGCCAGGTGGGGGTGAGGGACGAGTCCCGGATTTTAGGCGGCCTCGCGGTCTGCGGCCGGAGTTTTTGCTGCCACGGCATCACGGATAAACTCCGTTCCGTCTCTATCAAGATGGTGAAGGAGCAGAACATCTCCCTCAACTCCATGAAGATCTCCGGCCCCTGCGGACGCCTCCTCTGCTGTTTAGCCTACGAGTATGATTTTTACAGCGAATTTAAGAAAAGGCTTCCCCCGGAGGGGAGCCGGATTTCCCACGA
>JAISRN010000184.1 GCA_031273605.1 Spirochaetales bacterium
GCTGGTCAAGGAAGTGAATACCCTGTTTGACGAGTACAAATAAGCTCAATAGAAATGTCCTATCCAACCTGACATTTCTATTGTTCTCAAGTATAGGACATTTCTATTGTTCTCCGACACCTTTTTTGAGTCTCCTTGACGGAAAGCCCTTTCTGCCCTATACTAAGGGGAATCAATTCACGATTACGACAAGAAATGACAAGAAACCGGCTACATAAGGAGAGGGGGATGATCTGGAATGAGGAAAAGGAATGTGCCAATCCGGCGGGGCGAAAGGCGCAGCAGTCTGAAAGTTTGGCCAGGCTGATTAAGAAAATTTACGAAAAAGTTCCTTTTTACAGGCAAAAATTTGACCAGGCCGGGGTTAAGCCTTCGGATATTCAAAGTATAGACGATATTGTCAAGCTGCCCTTTACCACCAAGGACGAGTTAAGGGAGACCTATCCCTACGGCCTGGTGGCCTGCCCGCGGGAGGAGTTGACGGAGATTCACATTTCCTCGGGAACCACGGGAATCCCGGTGGTCGGGGGCTATACGGAACAGGACGTGAAATGCTGGGGAGAGGTTATGGCCCGTTCCCTGGTTATGGCCGGCGCCGGGCCGGGGGACGTGATTCACAACGCGTACGGTTACGGAATGTTTACCGGCGGCCTGGGGGCCCACTACGGCGCCATGGCCTTAGGGGCCAATGTTCTTCCCGTGTCCGGGGGCAACACCCACCGCCAGGTTCAACTGCTTAAGGATTTTAAAGCCACCTACCTCACCTGCACCCCTTCCTATGCCCTGCATATTGCCGAGTATGCCCGGGATACGAAAACCGATATGTCCCAACTGGCCCTCAAGGGGGGGCTTTTTGGGGCCGAGCCCTGGACTCAGGAAATGCGTCAAGAGCTGGAACAGCGGCTCCGCATTAAAGCCTACGATGTTTACGGCCTTACCGAGGTAATCGGTCCCGGAGTGGCCAACGAGTGCGTGCACCAAAACGGCCTCCATGTGCAGGAGGATTACTTTTATCCCGAAATCATCAACCCCGATACCGGGGAGGTTCTTCCTCCGGGGCAGAAGGGAGAGCTGGTTCTTACCACCCTGCTCAAAGAAGGCACCCCCCTGATCCGTTACCGCACCCGGGATATTACCTTCATCATGTCCGGGGCTTGTTCCTGCGGGCGGACCACTATCCGGATGCACCGGCTGATGGGCCGTACCGATGATATGCTCATTATCCGGGGAGTTAATCTCTTTCCCTCCCAGATCGAGGAGATCCTCATCCAGCTTGAGGAAACGGAGCCCCATTATCAGATCGTGGTAGATCGGGGACAAAAGTACCTGGATGAGATCGAGGTTTGGGTGGAAGTTCAGGAACGCTTTTTTTCGGACGAAACCAAGAATATGGAAAAATTAAGGCAAAAGATCTCAAGCGAAATGAAAAGCCGCCTGGGGGTTAACGCCCTCATTAAGCTGGTAGAACCGAAAACCATCGCCCGGAGCGAAGGCAAGGCTAAGCGGGTGATCGATAAGCGAACCCTGGTAGGCTAGGAATCAACAAGGTTTTTAGGGAGGAAAATATGGCTCTGAATCAAATATCGGTTTTTTTGGAAAATAAATCCGGACGGCTTGCGGAATTAAGCGAGGTCCTGGGCCGGGGGGGCATCAATCTCCGGGCTGTGAGCATTGCCGACACCGCCGATTTTGGAATCTGCCGCCTGATAGTCAGCGACACCGCCAAAACTCTGGAGCTCCTGGAAAAGGGCGGCTATACCGCCCGGCAAACCGAGGTGGTGGGAATAGAGGTGGCGGACGAGCCGGGGGCCCTGGCCGAAATTCTCAGGCTGTTTAACCAAACCGGGGTTAATATCGAGTACCTTTACGCCACCCTGGAACGCAAGGCGGACAAGGCGGTGGTCATCTTTAAGGTGGACAATCCGGCCGAGGTTTCCCGGATCATCAAGGAACAGGGCTTGACGGAAGTTGCCTCCTTATAGGGGCTGTTTTGCAGGGGCGTAGTTTTTCAAGAAAGTCTTAAAGGTGGCTTGCCGAATTCCGATAATTGTAAAGAGATGAGAAGATTAACCCGCCCTGTCTCATTTTTCGCCTTTCTTGTGTTAGGGATGTTCCTGGGCGCCCAGATCCGGTTTGAAAACCCGGATTTAAACCGCCGGGGGGAGCTGCTTTTTACCGCCAAGGTGGAAAACAGCCCCCGCTATGGTTCCTATACGGCCCTCTTTCAGGCCGCCCTGGAGTCTTCCGGGGAAGGAACCGCCGGGGCCATCACCCAGTTGAGCTTTTTCCCGGAGCAGATCCTGGTATTGGGCAGCGGCTTACAAATTCAAAACCCCTTCGGAGTGTTCCGGACCAACAGCCAGTTCAGCGGCATGGAGGTTCTGGAGCGCTTCCCTGCTTTTGTCAGGGGAGACGAAATTACCCTGGGCAAAACCCTGGCCATGTCGGCCTCTCCCAGCGGCGCTTACCTGTGCTTTCTCCGTTCCTCCGGGTCGGGCTATGCGGATCTCATCCTTACGGACCTGAACGGCGGCGCCGAACAGCGGATCTCCCGGAATCTGGAAATCCGTTACGAAGCCGAAGGGCTGCCCTGGTCGCCGGACTCGGAATTCTTTCTCTATTCTAAAGATGAAAAGCTCTACTATTTTTCCCTGCGGCAGTTTAGGGAAAACAGGGTTTTGCCCGAGGAGTACCGCTGCCTGGGGGCCGGAGGAACCGTTAACGCCCGGTGGACCGAAGAGGGAACCTTGGTTTTTATTGACGGGGACCTGGTTCACCTCATTACGGGGTCCGAACTTTTTACCCGCTCCCTTTATAACACTCTGCTGGATACGGGCATCCTGGCGGGGAGGCTCCCCTTCCGTTTTGATCCCAACTTTGACCGTTTTTGGGTCAGCCCCGGGGAAGAAGCTATCCTTCTGAATAAGGGGGGGCAGAATATTTTTATCCATTATTTTAATAATCCCGGACCCTCCCCGGACCTTCCCCGGCCAGGCTTTAGTCCCGGCCCGGGAAACCCCTTAAACGCCGCCGGGGGTATCGTTGCCCTGCCTTACTTCTACCTGCCCAGGAATACCCGGATCAAAACCCTTCTCTGGACCAGCCGGGACAGGATTACCCTTCTTACCGTGAGTTATGCGGAGGGGGTGGAGCAAAACCGGCTGTACCGCCTTAACCTGTCCGCCTCTCAAGGGGGCTCCCAGAGCGGCTTTCTTTCGGAAGTAACGGAGCCGGGGCTAACGGCCATTGCCCTGTCCCCCGACGGCCGGCGGCTGGCCCTCTCCTCCGGGGACCGCATCCGGATCAGGGACTACGAAACCTGGAATTTTATCCAGGAGTATTATCACCCGGAGCCCCTGCATTTGGGGTGGGTTGACGGGTCCCGGTTAATTGCCGCCGGACGGTGGTACACCGAGATGATAGATACCCTTCAAAATCAGAGCCGGCTCCTGAGTCTCTCCCAGGCCGCCGCCCCCGGCTGGGACGGGGGAACCCAACTGCCGGTGTGCTCCGGGCGGGCCTATGATTCCGCCGGGAACAGGGGGGATGTTTTTTACGAATATGACGCCGCCTCCCTGGCCTGGCGCCGCCGCTCGGCGGTTAATCCGGCCCCTTCGGGGCTGGTGAGTCCCCGGTTCCGGGTTTACCTGGAGCCCATCGGCGACCGGGCCTACGCTAATCAAATTATGGTCCGCCGGGTGAACGAACTGCGTACGGACCCCCTCTTTCCTCTTCCCCGATCTTCCTACGATCCCTTCCCTGTGGAGGAGGAAACTCCGCAGGAGGACTACTTTAGCCACGGTTCCCGGTTAAGGCGGCGGGAAGTGGCCCTTATTTTTAACGGCATGGACTCAGCGGCGGGGCTTGCGGAGGTTTTAAACGTCCTTAAAGACTACGGCCTGCGGTGTACCTTTTTCTTAAACGGGGATTTTATCAGGCAAAATCCCGATGCCTGCCGGGACATTGCCCTTTCCGGCCATGAGGTGGGCTCCCTCTTTAGTTCCGGCATTAACTTAACGGATTCCCGGTACGTGGTGGACCGGGATTACATTAAACTGGGGCTGGCCCGCAACGAGGATGATTACTTTTCCGCCACCGGCAGGGAACTTGCCCTTCTCTGGCACGCTCCCCACTATGTGGTAAACAGCCTGATTTTAGAGGCCTCCCGGGAAATGAATTATGTGTATGTGGGGCGGGATGTGGATCCCCTGGATTGGGCTTTAACGGATCCCGCTTCGGGCAGGCTTACCCGGCTCTCGGCGCCTGCCATGATAACGCGGATTATGGACTTAAAGAAACCGGGGTCCATCATTCCTATTCAATTGGGCTTAAATGACTTTCGCAGCGGCGGCTATTTATATAACAGCCTGGATGTGCTGATTAACTCGCTGGTCCATGCGGGATATTCGATAGTTCCGGTTTCGCAATTAATGGAACACGCCCTCTAGGGCGGCAAAAAGCGCCGGGGGAAATGGGTTTTTGTTTGGGGGGATGATAGGGCAATCTTAAAACAGTGAAGTTTTGGGAAAGCCTCGATATACTAAAGAAAGAGAAATACGGGGGATAGTCTTTTGAGCAGCTTAAAATCTTTAAACGCATACCGGGAAACCGATATTAAAACCGCCAGCCAGGGAAAACTCATTCTGCTGCTGTACGATGAGGCCATCAAAAAACTCAGCCTGGCGGAAGAACAGTTAGGCAAGGAACGGCCCAAAATGGATCAGATCAATAACGCGATCCTGAGGGCCCAGGAGATGATCACCGAACTTATTGTGTCCCTCAATTTTGAAAAGGGGGGGGACATGGCCCAAAACCTCTTTGCCCTGTATATGTATTTTAACCGCCAGTTGATGCTGGCCAATATCAAGAAAGATCAAAAACCGGTTGCCGGAGTGCTATTCATGCTTAGGGAACTCCGCCAGGCCTGGGCTCAGGCTATTCAAAAAGAAAAGGGCAGCCGGGATTCTCAGCCGGGGATGATGGGAGTCAACATAGCAGGATGAACAACCCCGAAAGCGAAGGGCTTTCCATAACAGGCCTGCGCAAATCCGAAAACCGGGCCCGGATTTTTTTCTCCGCCCTTCACGAGGCGCAGACAAATTATCTTTTTCTCCTTAACCTCCAGGAGCAGGACCTCCTCACCGGAGACAGTGAGCGGCTCCGGCTCCGGCAATCCCAGGAGGCCGCCCTCGTTCAAAAAATTTCCGGCCTGGGCGCGGCCCTGGCCCCCATTTTAGCCGTCCGGGGAAAAGCCCAGTGGACGGCGGCTTTGGAAGATGCGGGACAGTTAATGTCCGAGGCCCTGGTCCGGCAGGAACGCAACCGGAAGCTCGCCGCTTCCCGGCTTAACCTGATTGCCGGACAGATTAAGCAAAACCGCGCCGCCTTAGCCAGGGCCGTCCGGCAGCACGGTTTAGGAGATCCCGGCCTGGTGGACATAAGGGTATAATGAACGCCAAAAGGTCCGATAAGGCGGTTTATCTTCTGGACGGCTTCAGCCTGATCTTTAAAACTTATTTTGCCTTTATCAACCGGCCTTTGATTAATTCCCGGGGGGAAAACACCACCGTTGTTTTTGGCTTTTTCCGCAGCCTTTTTAGCTTTATCGAAAAGTACCGCCCCCCCTACTTTGCCGTGGTTATGGATTCGCCGGTTCCCACTTTCCGCCACGAGCGCTACCCCCTTTACAAGGCCACCAGAGAAAAGGCCCCGGAGGATCTTAAGGCCCAGATCCCCTGGGTAAGTGAAATTCTTAAAGCTCTGGGGGTGCCGGCGCTGCGCAAGGACCGCTACGAGGCGGACGACCTTTTGGCCGCCGCCGCCCGGCTTTGCCGGCAGGAAAACCGGGACTGTTTTATTATCAGCAGCGACAAGGATCTCCTTCAACTGGTGGGAGGCCGCATAAAAATTTTGCGCCCCGATTCAAACGGATACAACGAGATTGATGAGGGGGGAGTCAAGGCGGCCTGGGGGGTTAGGCCGGATCAAATTCAGGATTTTTTAGCCCTTACGGGAGATACGGCGGATAACATTCCCGGCGTTAAGGGCATAGGCGAAAAAAACGCCCAGGCCCTGCTGTCGGAATACGAAACCCTGCCGGGAATCTACGAGCATTTAGAAAACTTGACCCCTACACAAAGAAAGAAACTTGAGGAAGGCCGGGAAAGCGCCTTTTTAAGCCGGGAGCTGGCCGGCCTGGCCCAGGAGACGGATATAGGCCTAAGCCTGGAAGATTTAAGCCTCCGGGACTTTAACAAAGAGGCCGCCCTGCCTTTGTTTGAGCGCTTTGAGATTGCCAGCCTGGTAAAAACCATCCGGGAGGACCTTGCTTTTCCCTCCCCCCCCGGGGTGTCCGCCCAGGGCGAATTGTTTGCCCCGGCCCCCGGCAAAGAACCCTCCGGAGATTCAGCCGCCGGGACCGGAAGGCTTCCCTCCGGGGCGCTGCCGGCTCCCCCCAAACCCGCCGGCCTTAATTACTCTCCGGGGCTCACCCTAAAGGACCTTGACGGCTGGATAAAGAAATGCCGCCGGGCCGGGATTTTTGCCTTTGACTGCGAAACCACCGGCCTGGACGAATTAACGGCCCGGCTGGTAGGTTTTTCCTTATCCACCGCCCCCGGGGAGGGAGTCTATTTTCCGGTGTCCGCCCCCGGGGAGGGCGGCGGGGCGGGGCTGACCTGGGAGGCGGCCAAGCCCCGGCTCAAGGCCCTTCTGGAAGACCCGGGGGTAAAGGCGGCGGGGCAGAACATTAAGTTTGATTACAAGGTGCTCAAAAACGCAGGAATCACCATAAAAAACATTGGTTTTGACACCATGACCGCCGCCTGGCTTTTGGACCCCGGCGGGGGAAAATACGGCATGGAAGCCCTGGCTTTACGGTATCTTGACCTTCCCACCATTTCTTACGACGAGGTGGTTAAGAAAGGGCAGACCTTTGATCAGGTGGGGCTTGAGGAGGCGGTGCGCTATGCCGCCGAGGATGCCGATGTTACCTTCAGGCTTTTTGAGTTTTTTGAGGACCGGCTGAAAAAAGAAAACTTAAGCGGCCTTTATTACAGCCTGGAACTACCCTTAATTAAAATTTTATCAGAGATGGAATACCTGGGAATTGCGGTTAATAAAGAAATATTAAAAGATTATTCCGGAGAACTGGAAGAACGGCTTAAGGGCATAGAAGCCGAAATTTTTAGGATCTGCGGCCACGAGTTTAACATTCAAAGTCCCAAGCAGCTTCAAACGGTTCTTTTTGAAGAGCGGGGGCTTTTTCGGAGCAAAAAAATTAAAACCGGATACTCCACGGATTCCGATGTGCTGGAAGAACTGGCCCAGGACGATCCGGTGCCGGAGTTAATCCTGGCCCACCGGGGGCTTTCAAAAATAAAATCTACCTATTCCGACGCCCTCCCCGAAATGATCAACCCCGCCACCGGCCGGATTCATACCCGGTTTATTCAAACCGGAACCGCCACGGGCAGAATGTCCAGCAAGGAACCCAATCTGCAGAACATTCCTATTAAAACCGCCGATGGCCGGAGGATCCGGAGCGCCTTTGTTCCTGGGCCGGGCTTTGTTTTTATTTCCGCCGATTATTCTCAAATTGAGCTGGCAGTTCTGGCCCACCTAAGCGGCGACCCGGCCCTTAGGGAGGCTTTTATTAATAAAGAGGATATTCACCGGCAGACCGCGGCCTTAATTTTCGACTGCCCCCAGGGGGAGGTAAACCAGGATCAGCGCCGGATTGCCAAAACCATTAATTTTGGGGTGATGTACGGAATGTCCTCCTTCAGGCTTTCCCGGGAACTTAAAATTCCCCGCAAACAGGCGGAGGGTTTTATTAATTCTTATTTTTCCCGGTACGGCGGAATTCGTCAGTACATGGACGGGGTAATCCGGGAAGCGGAAACCACAGGCTGTGTCCGCACCCTTTTGGGAAGACGCCGGGAGATCCGGGGGATCAACTCCCAAAATAAAACCGAAAAAGCCGGCGCCCAGCGAATTGCCATTAACACCCCCATTCAGGGTTCCGCCGCGGATATTATGAAACTGGCCATGATTGGGGTGGATAAGAACCTGAGACAGGAGGGCCTGAAAAGCCGGATTCTTCTTCAGGTACATGATGAACTGCTCCTGGAGGCGCCCAGGGAAGAACAGGAAAGGGTGGAGGCCCTGCTGCGGGAAACCATGGAAGGAGTCTACCGGCTGTCCATTCCCCTCAAAGTAAGCGTGGAAACCGGGGAAAACTGGGGAGAGCTTCACTGATGCAGCCTGCCCCGCCGGACCGGGAGGTTTGGGGCCTTACGGGAAAGTACTGCGCCGGAAAGAATCAGGCGGCGGAATTCTTACAGCGGGCCGGATGCCTGGTAATAGACGTGGATAAGCTGGGACACCGGGTGTTGGAGGAAAGCCGGGAAGCCCTGGCTGCCCGGTTTGGACCGGCGGTGATTGATTCCTCCGGCGGGGTAAACCGCCGGGCCTTAAGCGGAATGGTGTTCGGCAATCCGGGGGCTTTAAAAGACCTGGAAGCCATTGTTCATCCCGGCGCCATAGAACTAACCCGGCGGATCATTCAGGAAAACCCGGATCAAACTGCCGTGATTAATGCCGCCCTGCTTTTTACCTCGGATCTCCACCGGCAGTGCCGCCGGGTCATTTGGATTGACGCCCCCCTGTTTATCCGCATTGGCCGGGCTCTGCGCCGGGACCGCCTGGGCCTTGGGGGGGTGTTCCTGCGGATTCTGGCGCAAAAAAAACTGACCCTTAAAAAATGGAAAAAATCCGCCGATATTTATGTTATAGCCAACTCAAGGAAACCGGCGGATCTTGAGAAACAGCTAAGGGCTTTCCTGGACCGGTTTGGAGACAGGAAAGGAACTACCTCCGGGTAATTTGCCGGAAATAAGGGAGACAGCAATGGACCAGAAAAAAATTCTTTGGATAATTCTTTCAATTTCTCTCCTGCTGGTGGTGGTCATGGGAATCGGCCTTATCTGGCTGCGCCCCGTGGAAACCATGGCAGGGGGAGGGGATGGCTCCCTGGCCGCCGGAAGAAGTTCGGAGGGAAATTTTGACGCCATTGAGCTTATCCGTGAGCAGGAAGGTTTTCCCGGCCTGGAACCCGGGGCGGAAAGCCGGGGAGAGGATTTTGTGGCGGTGGAGGGGGAGGGTTTATTCATAGGGGAGAACCCCGCCGCCCAGGAAAGCCCCGCCGCCCCGGCGCCGGAAACTTCAACGGTGGTAGTGGCGGCCATTCCGGCGCCCCGCCCGGTTCAGCCCGCCCCCGTCCGGCCCAGCCCGCCTCCCCAGGCCGCTCCGGCCCCTCAAGCGCCTAGGACGCCGGCTCCGACGCCTCCCCGAACGCCGGAAAACATTAAGGAGTTCTGGATTCAGGCGGCCGCCTTTGAAAGCAACAGCCGGGCTAATGAAGTTAAGGAGCAGTTGACAGAAAAGGGATTTGCCCCGGTAATCTCCACCCGGACGGTGGAAGGAAAAACTTACTTTAGGGTTCGCCTGGGGCCCTATCCCAACCAGGCGGAGGCGGCGAAATTTCTGGATTGGATTAAGGCCTTGGAGGGCTTTTCCGCCGCGTGGATCACCGAAGTTACCGTTTCCCGCTAGGCTGCCTAAAAGCCCAGCTCCAACTGGGCAAAATCCACGGGGCGGCGGTTGTCCGTCAGGGTTTGGCTTAGGTAAACAAGGTCCAGCTCTAATTCCTGGGCATAGAGTTTAAGCTGATCTTCGGTGATCAGGTTCTGTTCCGCAAAAAGATAAATGAGGGCCTTTTCCGCAATCCGGGGAACCTTCAAACTATTCATGCAGGCGGGAAGCCGGACATCCCCTTCCAAATATCTTTCTTTTAAAAGCTTAAACAGCCGGGAATTTTCTAAATCGTGAATTATGGCGTGCAGCTCATCCCTCAGGGGGGCTCTGTCTCCCTGGGAGGCCCGCTCGCCCAGGGGCTTGAGAATTAAAAAGGTGTACTCCTTTCCGGGAAGATAATGGTGGGCGTCGCAGCGGGTGCAATAGTTGGGGGAAAGGGCGTCGTCTTTTATTTTGTCGCCGCCTATGATGATCAGGGGATCAAAGTAAAGGGCGGGGCACTCCAGCCCGTCGATCATGTAATACCGGAAAGTGTAGTAGGAATCCAAAAGGCAGTCGGAATGTTCACAGTAGGCGGTAAGGGGAAAAACATCCGTGGAGGCTTCCAGCAAAAATTGAGCCGTGGGGTTAAAAATCTCCTTTCGGAAATTTAAAATTAAAGTAGGAAAAATAAAATTAAGGCCCCTTTTCTCGGAAAGGTTGCGGATCACGTAGGCCAGCCGTTCATCAAAAAATGACGCCTCATCAATAATCCATGTGCCCACCTGGCGGTAACGGTCCGCCACTTCTTCCAGTTCGAATGAATCTTTAATACAGGCAAAAAATTCTCCGCAGCGTTCATAACCTCCCCGGTAGGCCAGGGCGTCCGGAGGGTACCCGGTAAACCGCTTTTGGTCCAGGCTGGATCGGACAAAAAAAACATAACGCCGGTCGGCCCCCTGGGTGGTGGTTTGCCGGGCCAGTTCGCCGGATTTGTTCAGGGCGGCCCGGGAGTCCCGGAGAATCCGGGCGGAATATTCGGTTTTGCCCGATCCCATAGGGCCGATAACCAGGATTCGCCGGGAGGGATGGATAAAATCAAAATGGCTTAGGGCCTTGTGAACCTTAAGCTGGGGAAATCCAAGGCTTTTTAAAAAACTTGCGTTTTCAGAATCCCCAGCAGGGATGGTTATCTGCCGTTCCAAGGGCGGGCCGCCTTTTTCGTATTTTCGTTGATTTTGGATAATTGTAGCCAAAACTCCGGGGTTTTGTCTACTACGCGCATTGCCTTGACCCGCAGAATAGACAAACTAAGAATTATCGGAATTTGGACCACAAATTTCAAACGATGTCAACGATAACCGAGGTTTTTGTGATAATCGAGGTTTTGTAAAAAAAAAGGAGGGCGTACCCTCCTTTTCTCCGCGCTCATGAGCGCCAGTTCGTGACACATCCCCCCGAGGGGAGAGGCCTTGTTAACATACCGACCATTTTTCTGAATAAACTGTATTAATATGATAAACCATGGTATGCTGTTTGTCAAGGGAAGTGATGAGATTATGTTGCAAATCGACTATTTTTCCAAATAAACTGAATTTTTAGAGGTTCATTTCCGCTTAATTTGATATTTTTGTGGTGTTCCGTTTTTTTCCTATATGAAGGGGGCAAGTGGGAAATTGTGCTATATTATGGCATGGGGACTAATAAGATTATAGATTGATAAATTTATTGACAGTTTTCACTAAGTGAGTTATACTATCATATATTTTCTTCAAGGAGCCAAATATGGGGTATCGGTTTGCTTTCGATCTGGGGACGAATTCTATCGGATGGTCTGTCCTGAATATGGCTAATCCCGCGGCTCCCAAAATTATTGACATGGGGGCCAGGATATTTCAGGATGGCAGGGAGGCAAAAACCGGGACGCCTTTGAATGAGGCGCGGCGAATGGCCCGGCAGATGCGTCGGCAGCGGGACCGGAAAATTCGCCGCAAAAACGATATGCTGCGGTTCCTTATCAATAACAAACTCATGCCCAAAAACGAGGATGACCGGCTGCTGATTGCCCGGCTCGATCCCTATGAACTCCGTGCCGCCGCCCTGGAACGAAAATTGAAACCCTTCGAGCTGGGCAGAATCATGATGCAATTTTCCATACGCCGCGGGGTTAAGTCGGCCAGAAAAGACCCTTCAAAAAACGATTCCGAGCAGGAGGGTATGCTGGGGGGGATCAATTCCC
>JAISRN010000198.1 GCA_031273605.1 Spirochaetales bacterium
TAGAGGTCTGCCGCCGGTCTTTGCAGGACGAAACGGCCCGGCTTATCCGGGAGGCCCAGGGGGAGGCGGCCCGGCGGCTTGCGGAGGAGCCTTCGGCGGAGTCCCGGCTGGGGGCCTCCGGGGGGAGAACCCCGGAATGGGTGGAGGGGCTGGCCGGCCAGGTGGCGGACCGGATTCTAAGGACGATTTTTGACCGGCCCGGCAAATGAAATCAGCGATCAAGCTCTACGGTTTTATTAATGCTAATTTAAGGGCCCGGATAAGCGATATCCTTCACCCCCCGTTAAGCGAAAACCTGATCAAGGCCGGTTCGCTGGAGGAGGCCCTGCAGCTGCTCAAAGACACCCCCTTTTCTTCCCTGGCGGAGATTTTTGACAACTCCGGGGATATGCAGTTTGTGGAACTGGAACTGTTTAAGATGCAGATAAAAAATTACCGGAATATCCGTAAGCATGTTTCCGATAAGCCCCTTTTGGCTTTTATTGACGCCCTAACCCTTAAACCGGAAATTGAAAACCTTAAAAACGTTCTTCGCCTCTGGTTTGGCAGCCGGATTAAAAACCGGCCCATCAGTTACCGGTCGGGCTATATTTATCAGTCAACCATCCTCAACAAGCTGGACTGGTCCCGGCTCCTCAATGCTCCCAGCCTGGGGGAGATTTGCCGCGCCCTGGAGGCGCCCTACCGGGCCGTGCTGGAAGAGTTTAAAGACCAAAGCCCGGAGGAAACAGGAATTTTCAGGATCGAGACGGCCCTGGACCGGATGTATTACCGGCTTCTCCTGGAAAAGAGCGGGGACCTTTCGCTTAGGGACGCCCAGGTGGTAAAGGAGCTTTTGGCGGTGGAGGCGGAGCTTCAAAACATCAACTGGATCATCCGTTACTCTTACTATTATAATGTAGACGCTCGGGACCTGCTGGAAATTCTCATTCCCCTGGGCAGGGGTTTTTCGTTAAAGGCCCTGGAGGAATTTCTGAACCGGGATTCTAAACAGCGGGATCTTTCGATCCTGGTCCGGAACAGGTTTCCCCGGCTGGCCGCTTTGAGCCTGAACGACCGGGAAGGCCGCAGCAGCGAAACGGTTCAGGCCCTGCTTTTTGAGGAGCTCTTTGAACAGACCCAGGAGGCGGAGTATCACAGGCTCTTAACAAGCCACCCCTTTTCTATCGGGATAATTTTGGTGTATTTTTTTCTTAAGGCCAGGGAGAGCCGGTTTATCATGGCGGTTCTCAACGGCAAGTACTACGGGCTTCCGCCGGAAAAAATCAGCGGGCTTTCCTGGGGGCAGCCCCTTGAATTAAGCCGCAGTTAAAGGAATTTGACGGAATGAGTTTGTTTTCTTCAAAAATGCAATTATTAACCGCCGTCACTTTGGAAAAACACGCCGACAGCGTTACCAAGGAACTGCTGGAACAGGGAGTTCTGGATTTTGTGGGAACCAATGTTTTTTCCCCGGAGGACTCTCTTTTTCTCAAGGCCTACCACGGCAGCCTTTCCCGGTCCGGGGCGGCGGAGGCCCGACGGCGCATTGAAAGCCTCTACCAGCAGGCGGGCCTAACCCCCCCGGCCAAGGCCCTTAAGGTTTCCTCCCTGACGCCCTTCGACCTTGGGGATTACGAAGACCGGCTGGAAAAGTTAAATAACAAACTCATGGTTATGCGGGATGAGCAAAAGAATCTTAATCAGGAATTATTAAAACTTCAGGAAATTCACCGCTACCTTGCCTCCGAAGCCCGACGCTCCGGGGGGGAAGATTTTATTACTATCCGCACAGGCTTTCCCGGACGGGGGGGCGAAGAAGAGCTTAAGCGAAGCCTGCGGACGGCCTCCCATTTCTGCGCCCCGGCCCCGGAAGAAGCCGGAACCGGAAAGGCGGCCATGGTCCTGGTTTACCTTAACCGGGAGCAGCCGGCGGTGGAGCAGATTCTCTCTAAATACCAGTGGGAAGAAGCCCTGCCGGTTCTTAGCCGCTCCCAGGAGACCGAGTATGTGATCCGGCGGATGGACCAGGCCATGTCGGACATTAAGCAGAGGCAGCAGGAAATTCAAAAAAGCATTAAAGAACGAATTGCCGGAGACCGGGAAGAACTGGACAGGATGTGGGGAAACCTGAAGATCTCCGAATTCTACGGCCGGATTCAGGAATCCTTTTCCCACACCGGGCGCACGGTGGTTTTTTCCGGATGGCTGCCTTCCGAGGCGGTGGAAAAGCTGGAAGGGGGAATCCGCCGGGTTACCGGAGGGCAGTGTCTGGTGGAATGGTCCCTGCCGGAGGAGTATCCCCGGGAAAAGATTCCCGTGGAGCTTAAGGACTCCAAACTTTTAGACCCCTTTCAGATGCTGGTACGCAACTATGCGGTGCCGGAGTACGGCATGATAAACCCCGTGCCCTTTGTGGCTATCGCTTACTTTTGTATGTTCGGCCTCATGTTTGCCGATGCCGGGCAGGGGGCGGTTATTGTTTTAACGGGGCTTTTGGGGTGGCTCCGGAGCCGCCGCCGGGGAACCGGGCCGGTTAATCTTTTTAAGCTCTTTATCTACTGCGGCCTGGGGGCCATTTTAGGGGGGGTTCTTTTCGGCTCCTACTTTGGCCGGTCCTTGTTTCCCGCCCTCTGGTTCGATTACCACGGGGTTGTAACAGGCCATGCCGCCGGGGGGCCGGTGGAGAGCGTTTACGGGATTCTCAAGATTACCGTTTTTTTCGGCATAGGGGTAATTGGCTTAGGGCTGGTCTTAAACTGGATCAACCTTTTCAGGAAACGGACCTGGCTTCCCCTTCTTCTGGACAAGTCGGGAATTTTGGGAGGCTGGTTTTACGGCTGCGGCATCTACACCGCCTTTTACTTTGTCCGGACCGGTTACCGTGAACTGCCTTCCCCGGATTTTATCGCCCCGGCTTTTGGAATTCCCTTAGGCCTCATTTTGATCAAGATTTTTCTGGAGGCGGGCCTTTTTTCCCCCTCCCGGCCCGGCAAAAAGCCCGCCCCCTCTCATCAGTTCAGGATTGTTAAAATTCCTGAGTATCTTATGGAATGGCTGGTGGAGGCCCTGGAACTTTTTTCCGGCTACCTGGCCAACACCCTGTCCTTTATGCGGGTGGCCGGCCTGGGCATTGCCCATGTAAGCCTTATGTCCGCCTTTTTTTCCATTGCCCAAATGACCGGCGGCGGCGCAGCGGCCCTGATCATTGAAATTTTAGGCAACGCCCTGGTGATTGCCCTGGAAGGGCTTTCGGCGGGAATTCAGGCGTTAAGGCTTAACTATTACGAATTCTTTTCCCGGTATTTTACCGGAAAGGGAATAGCCTACAATCCGGTTTCCCTGAGAAACCCTTAAAGGGGGAGTTTTGAAGGGATGCCCTAAACCGGAGGCGGGCCGTGTCTTTAATGAAATTTTTTTTATCGAGGTGAATTATGAATCCTGCGGGTTTGTTTAAAAGAAGGGTGATCCTAACCCTGGTGGTGGTTATGGCGCTTTTGGCCATTTCCGCTGTTTTTCCGGTTTACCGGCTTGCGGCGGAAGAAACCTCCCCGGCCTCCCCCTCATCGGGCAGCGCGACCGCCGGCCTTATTGCCGCGGCCCTGGCCTTTGGCTTTGGCGCTATCGGCGCCGGCATAGCCATAGGCAACGTGGGTTCGGCGGCCATGGGGGCCATTGCGGAAAAGCCGGAGCTGGCTTCCCAGGCCCT
>JAISRN010000212.1 GCA_031273605.1 Spirochaetales bacterium
GGTAGTTTTTTCGCCATTTTTCCTCCAGGCTCATTCTACAAAAAGGGGACATTTCTATTGAACGCAGGGGGACATTTCTACTGAACGGAAAATGGGGACATTTCTATTGAACGGCGACATCCTTTTTCTTTATTCTTGACATCCCTCCCGCCCTGATTTAAACTATTGCGATTAACCCCCCTATAAGAGGGACTTAGGGGGGTTGCCCAACTTTGAAGGAGGAACGAAAGTGAATGGTTTAGTCATGCTCGTGATTGCCGCGGTGGTCCTGCTTCTGGCTTACTTGGCGTACGGACGCTGGCTGGCAAAAAAATGGGGAATCGATCCCCAAAAGAAAACCCCCGCCTATGAATACGAGGATGGGGTGGATTATGTGCCCACCAAGCCCAGTGTGGTATTTGGGCACGAGTTCGCCTCCATTGCCGGGGCGGGTCCCATTAACGGCCCCATCCAGGCCGCCATGTTCGGCTGGCTTCCGGTGCTCCTGTGGATCCTTATCGGGGGCGTTTTTTTCGGCGCGGTTCAGGACTTTGCCGCCCTCTATGCCTCGGTAAAAAACAAGGGGAAAACCATCGGTTTTATTATCGAAACCTACATCGGCAAAACCGGCAAACGGCTTTTTCTGCTCTTTGTCTGGCTTTTTTCGATCCTGGTGGTGGCCGCCTTCGCCGATATTGTGGCGGGAACCTTCGGCGGTTTTGACGCCCAGGGCGCCCGGGTAACGGCCAACGGCGCAGTCGCCACTACCTCCATGCTTTTTATTATCGGCGCGGTCATCTTAGGCTTTTTTATTAAAAAAGCAAAACCCAGCGGCCTTTTAAGCGGCGTCGCAGCGGCGGTCTGCCTGATCATCTGCATTGCCGTGGGGCTGGCCGCCCCGATTTTTCTCCCCAAAAGCCTTTGGCTCTACATTGTCTTTGCCTACATTTTAATTGCCTCGGTTACCCCGGTGTGGGCCCTCTTGCAGCCCCGGGATTACCTTAATTCCTTCCTGCTGGTGGCCATGATTGCCGCGGCCTTTGTGGGAATCATCTTCTCCGCCCCGGCGATTAACCTTCCCGCCTTTACTTCCTTTGCCATTGTGGGCGCCAACGGCAGCGTGAGCTACCTTTTCCCCATTCTCTTTGTTACGGTAGCTTGCGGGGCGGTTTCCGGCTTCCACAGCCTGGTGGCTTCCGGCACGGCCTCCAAGCAGATTGAAAATGAACGGCACATGCTCCCCATTTCCTTCGGCGCCATGCTGGTGGAAAGCCTCCTGGCAGTTTTAGCCCTCATCGCGGTGGGCTCCCTGGCGGTCAACGGGAAGCTCCCCGCCGGAACGCCTCCCCAGATCTTCGCCTCCGCCATTGCGGGTTTTTTAACCAAGATAGGGCTGCCCTCCAACATTATCTTTACCCTGATTACCCTGTCGGTTTCCGCCTTTGCCCTCACCTCCCTGGACTCCGTCGCCCGGGTTGGCCGGCTGGCCTTTCAGGAGCTTTTCACCGAAGACCTGGCGGAGGGGCAAAAACCCACGGCTGTGGCGGCCTTTCTGTCCAATAAGTTTGTCGCCACCGTCGCCACCCTCATCGTGGGATACCTGCTGGCCATCCTGGGCTACGCCAATATATGGCCCCTTTTTGGTTCGGCCAACCAACTCCTGGCGGCCCTTTCCCTCATTGCCTGCTCGGTGTTCCTGAAAAAAACCAACCGCCAGGGCGTAACCCTCTGGGCTCCCATGTTCATCATGCTGGCGGTTACCTTTACCGCCCTGGTTTTTACTATCCGGGCCAAGGGGGGCAAACTTTTTAACGGAACCTTTGATTTTGGCCTGGATTTCCTCCAGCTTATCTTTGCCATCCTGCTGCTGGCCCTGGGCATCATGGTGGCGGTGCAGGGGGTTATGAAATTATCGGAAAAAGAAACTGTGGATAAAAAAGCGGCTTAAAGGCGCGCTTGAGAAGAAGTTTTAAAGACAGGTTTTGCAAAGGGCCGTCCCTTAAGGGCGGCCCCTTTTTTGCCCCAGGCGACACCCCAGGCGATTTGCCTTGACAAGCCCAAGAAACAAAGTTATCCTGTTATTGACTTAGATTTTGCAATCCAAAGGAGACAAAAATGAAGAAATGGTTGACCGTTTTTTTAACCTTGGCTGTTCTCTTGGGCTGTTCCCAAAAAGAAACCAAGCCTCTCATGGGGGTCGTTACCCCCGCGGCGGACCACGGGTTTACCGCTGAATCCATCCGCCACGGCGAGGCGCAGGTCAAGACCCTGGCCGCCGAGCACGGCTTTGATTACCGGTATCTTACCGCCGCGGAATCCGGTGAACAGAGCAATCACGTGGACACCATCCTTAGCCTAAAGCCCTCGGTGGTGGTTCTTTGGCCGGTAACCGGAGATGAACTCCGGAGCGCCGCCCAAAAGGTGAAAGACGCAGGGATTCCCCTGATCATCTATGACCGCTTCATCGAAGGCTTTACTCCCACCGCCGAAATTTCCGGCGATAATGTGGCCATCGGCGAAGGGGCGGGCCGGTATTTTAACGAATACTTCAAAGATGATCTGGCCCGGGGCCAAGTCAATTACCTGGAATTCAAGGGCGACAGTTCCTCGGTTCCCCTGGAAAGGACCAACGGTTTCCTCTCCACCGCCAGCCCCAACTTCAGGATGGTGCAGTCCTTTGTTACCAACTGGAGTCAGCAGACTTCGATGGAGCAGATGGAAAGCTATCTCAATACCCAAAGCCGGGCCGAGATTGAAAGCATCCGGGCTATTTTTACCCATGACGATGAAATTGTCTTTGGCATTGTCGAGGCCCTCAAAAACTACCGCGGCCCCGCCCGGATCAACATCAAACTGATCAACGGCGTTTCCGCCGGGGAAGGTTTTATGAATCTCTTTGAAAATTCCGGCCTGCCGGGGATCGACTTTATGACCTACACCTTTTCGCCCTCCATGGTTCGGGACGCCATTGACTTAGCTTACAGCGCTATGCAGGGCAACACCCTTCAGAGCAGCTATAAGATTCCCACCGAGCTGATCGACAAAAACAACTACCGGACTTATATGCAGAGCGATATTTACAAGGTTCGCTACAGCCTCTAATCCGGCTAAATCATGTACCGCCTGTGGGTTTCACAGGCGGGTTTTTTCTCAAGGGACCTGAGGCAGTTCCAAAATGTCAGATTTTGGAACTGGTTCCCCTGCAGCAAGATTAAAAAGGGTTGCCATGAACTTGGAGATGAAGGACATTTCAAAATCCTTTGGTCCCGTTAAGGCCCTCAGGGATGTTTCTTTCCGGGTAGACCGGGGGCAAATTCACGGCCTCCTGGGGGAAAACGGGGCGGGAAAAACCACCCTTATGAACGTTTTGGCGGGAACCTTTCCCCAGGATTCGGGACAGATCGTTATTAACGGAAAGGTTATTCAGGGAATGACCCCCCGCAAGTCCGGGGGCTTAAAAATCCGCTTTATTCACCAGGAACTTAACCTCTGCAATGATCTGCGGGTTTATCAAAATATGTTTTTGGGAGACGAGTTCTCCCGGGCAGGCTTTCTTAAAACCAAGCCGGAAATAAAACGCGCCCAGGAAGTGCTGGATTACATGAACACCGGCATTCAAGCGGAGACGCCGGTAAGCGATTTGGACACGGCCCAAAAGCAGCTGGTGGAAATTGGCCGGGCTCTCCTGTTTCAATCGGAACTCATTATTATGGACGAGCCTACCACCGCCCTCAATACCCGCGAAATAGAAAACCTTTTTGTGATTATGCGGAAACTCAAAACCGAAGGGGTAAGTTTTATTTATATTTCCCACAAGATGCCCGAGGTTTTTGAAATTTGCGATGCCTACACGGTTCTCCGGGACGGGGCTTTTATCCAGTCCGGGGATATTAAAGAGATCACCGAACACAGGGCCACGGAGCTTTTGATCGGCAAAACCTTTGTGTCCACCAATCTCAAAGAAGGGCAGGACTCCCACGTTAGGGAGGACACGATCTTCCAAACCCGCCATCTTGGGGGCGCCGGTTTCCATGATGTTTCTTTTGAAGTACACCGGGGGGAGATCGTGGTGATCACCGGCCTGCAGGGTTCCGGTACCGACGAGCTGGCCACCGCCCTTTTCGGCGCCACCCCCCTCAAGGGGGGAACCATCCTGATCCGGGACCGCCCCCTTAGCCTAAAATCCATTAAAAACGTCATGAAAAGCGGGGTGGGAATGATTCCCCGGAACCGCAAGGAAAGGGGCATCGTGCCCGATTTAAGCATACAGCAGAACAACTCCCTGGCCTACTGGACCGCCAAGCATCCCAGCCCCCTGGTTTCCCGGAAGGAGGAGCATGAACGTTTCCGGCGCAGCCAGGTTAAGCTGGATATTAAAGCCGCCAATGAGTATGACCCCATTACCTCCCTCTCCGGGGGCAATCAGCAAAAGGTTATCCTGGGCAAGTGGCTTGAGATTGATGCGGATGTTTATATAATGGATAATCCCACCCAGGGCATTGACGTGGGATCCAAGTTTGCCATTTATAAATTGATACACGCCCTTTCTGCGGAAGGCAAGGGGGTTATTGTTTTTAGCTCCGAGTTTCCGGAAATTCGCCAGCTTGCGGACCGGTGCCTGGTTATGTACAAGGGCCGCATCAACGCCATCCTGAATTATGCAGACCTAAGCGAAATGGAAATTATGAAGTATTCCACAGGAGCCCAGGGGGAGGAGCCGAATTGACACTCTTTAAAAACCGCAATATCAAGGACGTATGGCATAACATTACCGGCAATTACAGCCATTGGCTTAGTTTTATTATTCTTTTGCTGGCCGCGGTAATTGTTAATCCTTCATTTTTTTCCTGGAGCAATTTAAGCAATCAATTTGTGCAGGGGGCCATTGTGGGCATCTGCGCCATGGGGATGAGCCTTGTTATTTCCGCGGGGATGATCGACCTTTCCGTAGGCTCCGCGGTGGCCCTTATCTCCGGCCTGGGGATAACCGTGTTAAACCGGACCCAAAGCGTTTTTCTCTGCCTTCTTTTTTGCCTGGGGGCCGGCCTTATTGTGGGGCTGATCAACGGCATCCTGGTTACCAAGGGGCGGATCGCCCCCTTTATTGTTACCCTAGCCGCCATGTCCGCGTGGCGTTCCGTGATTAACCAGTTAGGCCAGGGGGGGCCCTTTACCGCCAGCCGGGAAATGTATGCCGGCCTTAGGGAGGTGGCCGCGGGGAACTACCTGTTCATCCCCAACCTGATGCTCTTTTTTATTATTATTACCATTATTACCGGCATCCTCATGTCTAAAACAAAATTCGGAACCTACGTTTACGCCATAGGTTCCAACCAACTGGCCGCCCGGCTTTCGGGGATCTCCGTGGACCGGGTTAAAACCCTGATCTTTACCTATGCGGGAACCCTCTACGGCCTGTCCGCCTTTCTGCTGGCCAGCCGGCTTACCTCCATTCAGGCGGCCAGCGCGGGCAGCGCCTACGAAATGGACGCCATTGCGGCGGTGGCTATCGGCGGCACCTCCATGGCCGGCGGCCGGGGCAAGATCACCGGAACCTTCCTGGGAGTGCTTATGCTGAGGATAATCAGCACAGTCCTTATCATGGCCCGGGTTCCGCCCTTCCTCAACGGCCTGGTGCAGGGGGTGATCATTATCATCGCCGTTTTGGCCCAAAACCGAAAAAAATGAACAACCCCGCCGCAAGCAGCGGGGTATTCGACCCCACTGCGAATAACCGCGGAGGCGGTCAAGATTCCCGGATTTCCTCCGGGGGGAGAGGCATGATGAAAACACAAAAAATAGGCATCGTCGGCGCGGGAGGCATGGCGGCCTACCACTTTGACGGCTTTGTTCAAGGGGGCGCCGAGGTGGCGGCGGTGGCCGACCCCAACCCGGACCGGGCCGCCGCCTTCGCCAAGCCCAGGGGCATTACCCGCATCTATCAAAACCTGGGGGATATGCTCCGGGGCCTTCCGGAGTTGGCCGGGGTTTCCATCGGAACCCCCAATAAATTCCACAAACCCCTCACCCTAGAGGCCCTTAAAAGCGGCCGCCACGTTTACTGCGAAAAACCCCCGGCCTTAAACGCCGGGGAAATGACGGAAATGCTGGACGCGGCCCTGGAGTCGGGGCGGCTTTTGATGTTTGACTTTAACAACCGGGCCCGCCCGGAGGCCCAGGCCATGATGAGCTATATCCGAAGCGGCCGGGCCGGGGTG
>JAISRN010000234.1 GCA_031273605.1 Spirochaetales bacterium
AGCAGCGAATACCGCGAAGAAACAAAAACCAGAAAAGCCGGAAAAGGGTACGCTAAAACAAGCGCCCGTACTATCGCCCTTTTGGGTCAGCCTAATTCGGGAAAATCAACCCTCTTTAACACCCTCGCCGGAAGCGGTCATGGCAGGACTGGAGTTTCTTAAAGAAGGGGGTTACGTGAGGCGACAGGTTTGCGCGCCGGTAAACTGCGCCGGCTGCTCCCAAAAAGGCGCCGCTTGTCCGGGCAGAAACGCCGCGTTGGGGAATCCCTTCTTCATCTGGGAAACGGTAAAATGAGTGATGGCCGTAAAAGCTGATTGACACCGTTTTCGGCTATGGGGCAGGGTGTGGTACTTTTGCGAATAAAAATGTAACCATTAGGAACATACTATTGTTTGTAAATAAATAGGAGTAGGTTTATGAACAAAATTTCACTGGATTCTTTTTTAAATTTATCCCGGAATATGAAAGATGAAATTGTTAAAATATTTGAAGAAGGAATATCACCCTTTCAAAAATTAATGTCATATTATCGTTGTGCGCTAATGGAAGTTGAAACAAAATTTAATGTACTCAACGAAGAATTTTCTTTTACGCATGAGCGCAATCCAATTGAACATATTAAAACACGAATTAAAACGCCTGATAGCATCAGAAGAAAAATGATGAGCTTAAAACTTTCCCCGACTGTAGCTGCCATAGAAAAAAATATTCACGATGTAGCCGGCATTCGCATAATATGTCAATTTATCAATGATATATTTGTACTTGCTGATTGTTTACTTGCCCAGGATGACATAAAAGTACTGGAAAAGAAAGATTATATTACTCGCCCAAAAGAAAGTGGATATAGGAGCCTTCATCTTATAATTGAAGTCCCTATATTTTTACATAATGAAAAACGCTTTATGAAAGTGGAAGTACAATTACGCACTATAGCTATGGATTTTTGGGCAACCCTTGAACATAAATTGCATTATAAAAAAAATATAGACGAGGAATTGGAAAAAACCATTTTGAAGGAATTAAAAATTTGTGCGGAAGAAAGCATAAAACTTGATTTAAAAATGCAAAACATACAAGACAGAATTGAGAACAGAAGGGTTAAAAATGATTAAAGTAAGAGCACATAAAATAATATCTACTGCGAACAAAAAGAATTGACAAGACCCTAAATGATGGTGTATATATTTTTGAAGGAAAACCATCGTGAATTGTATTAAAGACCATGGCAGGCTTTTTCCCTTTGGGGGGGAAAAAGTGGTTATCCCAAATTGAAAATAGCCGCCGCCGGCTTCCTGCTTTTTCTTCTCTGCGCCTGTCCGGTTTCCCCCCCCTTAAGCTCCCGGCAACGAACCACGGACCGTTACTTTGGGGTTATCAGTTCCATTGTGGTCTTCGACAACTTCTCCTCTCCCCGGGCGGTTAAAAAATGGAACCGGGCCTGGGAGGAGATAAACCGCCTCCTTGGGTACCTGGATTCCAAACTAAGCGCCACCCTTCCCGGCAGCGACATAGACCGCTTTAACGCGCTGCCGGCAGGGGGGTCCATCAGCATTGACCGGGCAACCCGGGAGGTCTTAACCCTGGCCCGGCAGGTCTTTGCCGAAACGGAGGGAAGGTTCAATCCGGGGGTGGCCCTTTTGACGGACCTCTGGGGCTTTAGCCCCCGGTTGAGCCGGGCCGCGGGCAGGTCTTTGTCCGAACCGCCGGCGGCCAAACCCTACGACCGCCCCGGGGGCCCCGCCTCCGCCCTTCCCGAGGGGGCCTACATTGAACGGTTTCTGGGCTTAAGCGATTTTTCCGCCTGTATTTTAGGGGAGGACCGCCGGGGAAACCCCACCCTCACCAAGGGGGCCGCCGGCAGGGAGCCGGAAGGAAGCCCCTACACCCTGAACATCGATCTGGGGGGCATCGGCAAGGGCTATGCGGCGGACCGGTGTGCCGAAATTCTCAAACGCTTCGGCTATACCTACGGCCTGGTAAGCATTGGGGCAAGCAGTTTGTTTCTTTTAGAGCGGTACAGCCAAAACCAAGGGGAGGAGTGGCCGGTGAACATCCTTTCGCCCTTTGATAAAACCACGGCGTACCGCCGGGCCCTGGGGAAAAACGAAGGGGTTTCCACCAGCGGGGTTTACGACCGCTTTTACCGGATAGGGGGAATCCCCTACAGTCCCATCATCGATCCCCGGAGCGGACGGCCCGCCTCCGGGGAGATCCTCTCCGCCACGGTCATCGGGGGGAGCGCCGCCTATGCCGACGGGATCACCACCGCCCTCTGCGTGATGACCCCGGAGGAAGCCCGGCGTTTTATCGATGAGAGGCTGGGGGGGTTTCAGGTTTACCTCATCCTGGCCGACGGCAGCCTCATCTCCTCCGGGCCTAGAGCTTTAAATCCGCCCCCGCCCCCAGGCTAAACCGTCCCGGCGAGCTGCCGGCCCCCAGTCCCGGAGCGGCGGACTCCCAGGCTTTGAACAGCATAAGCCCCCCCTTCAAACTTATCCTCAGCCGGTGGCCGATTAAAAAGGCCCCCTTGAGTTCCACCCCCCCCTGAAGGGAATGAACCCTTCCGGCCTGCCCTTCGGGGTTTTGCAGATTGATTCCCAGGGTTAGGGAGGGGCTAAGGGACAGACGGCGGAAGTACCAGTTTATCTCCCCCCCGGCAAAAACCCCCAAGGGAGGCTTGGCGGTTCCCTGGAGGTCCACCAGGGTCCGCAGCCCTAAAATCGGCCGGTACTTGTAGAACCCCCTGGCCGGGATAAGCCGCAGTTCGGGAATCAGCAGGAGGCCCCGCCGGGAAAGGGCCGGGTCGGGCAGGAGGAAGCTGAGGGAAACCTGGGCTTCCACCCCCAGCCGGGAAATCAGGAGCAGCCGGTCCCCCGCGGCGGGGGCTTGGGGGCCCCGGCGGAGAAGGAGTTCCCCCAGGGCAAAATCCTCCCCGGCCCAACTGAGGGCGGCCAAACCCAGAACCTCCCCTTCCCCGGCGGGGAGAATCCAAAACTCATCCCCCCTTCGCAGGCCCCGGCGGCGCCCCGCGGAAAAAACCATCTCCCCGGGCAGCAGGACCTCCTCAATCCGCAGCTCGGGGAAACCCAGGGGCAGGGTCCGCAGTTCCCGCTCCAGAGTTTCCAAAAGCTCCCGCCGGGCGTTATCCCAGGCCTCCTCCGGCCCGTCTCCCCCCCCTATCCCGGAAGCCAGTACCAGGGAGCCTAGGCCCCGGCCGGCGGAGGAAAGGAAACGAATCTCCCCCTGCACTTCCAGGGTGTAGGTTCCCTCCTCAACCGAGGTGGCGTAAGAATGAAGGAAGGGGAGAATCCAAAGGTCAAGGGCCGCCAGTTCCTCCTGCTCCTCCGGGGTAAGCCCTCCGGGGGATTCATTCAAAAGGTTTTGGGCCTCCCCCGGGGTTAGCTCCCGGGAAAAAAACTCAAGCCGGGAAAACCCCGCGCCCTCAAAAATTTCCGCCAAGCCCCGGTTCAGGTCTTCCCCCTGGGCCTGGGAGAACTCTTCCCCGGTCAACTCCGGATCGCCGGAAAGAGCCTGGGCGGAGGCGTTCCAAATCAGGGGAAACACCAGGGCCGTGGGGCGGCCTTCTTCCCCGGGGGGCGAAAGGGGGGCCCCCAGGGCCTGAAAGGCGGCCAGGCAAAACAGCCCGGCCCGGAGGAAGGGGAAAACAAGGGCTTTAGGAAAAAGGGCCTTAAGAGAACTGAAAATCCGCATAACTAATCCTGCCTCTCCGGTCGGGTAGAGCTTTCCGGGTAGGGTTCGCCTTTCATTTCCCCGGGAACCCCTTTTTCGGAGAGTTAAGGGGTCTCCGCCGGATTTCCCAGGCTTTCCAGATGAACCGGGTCCTTAATGATGGCGATTTCCTTGAGGAACAGAATCCCCTCCCCCCGGTTATTAACCGCCCAATAGACCGGTTCCTGGGCCGAATCCGGAGTGGGGAAAGGGTAGACATCGCCGTTAAGAACAAGCTCCTGATCATAAGGACGGACGGAAACCTGAATTTGATTCACCCCATTTTCCTGGGAGGAAAGGGGCAGTTCCGCCAAAAGGATCGACTGGCCGTCCTGGATTCCCCTTAGTTGAAAGTAGAGGCCGCCGCCGGAATCCGGGGAAATAGTGAGGTAGCCCAAATAGGTTCCCCCTTCGGGGCCCAGGCCGGGAAAGTGAAACAGCCCTCCGGGATGCAGGGCCAGCCTGTCGGGAAGAAGCTCCGTGTCCCCCGTGTTGTAAACCTCCCCGGCCTTAAGCTCCTCGGCAAGGTGGGGGCTGTCAAAACCATCGGCATAGGCCACCCGGCTCCGGTAGAGTTCCTGAATGTGGGAGGCAAAGATCCGGGGCACCGGGGAGGGCCGCCCCTGGGTATCCCGGTAGTAGACTCCCAACTCGTCTAAAATACCAAAGCCCTGCCTGCCGGTACGAATCACCGTTTCTCCGGGGTCCGTGAGGGGCCCGTCGTTCCAGCGGCTTTTGGCGGTGGTTATCAGATTGCCGTCCTGGTACCAGGAAATAAAAATTTCCCGCCGGTCGTAATCGGGGAAAACCGAAATGATGATGGGCTTATAAATCCGGCCTTCCCAGGGCTGCTCCCCCTTGAGATAAAAATCCAGGGTGGGGGTAACAATGCGGAGCCCCGGAACCCCCTCTTCGTCGCTGAACAAGGTAAAGACAAAATCCTCCCCCGATGAGGTTTCCAAAAAGGTCCGGGACAGGGGAAGGTCGTCCAGGGAAAAAACCAGGCAGAGGGAGAAGGATTCCAGCCGGCCCTCCGGGGAAACGGGAAAGAGGAAGCCCTCGGCGGTGAGGGGCTGGGCGGCATTCCGGTAGCCAAAAAGCCCCTGGCTTTGATCCCACGCGCCGGGACTGGCAATGGACACATTAAGGGGGTCCGGGCGGTTCCCCCAGTCCCGGCTTTCGCCGAAGAAATGGAACAGGGTGTACCACTCCCCTGGGTAGGGCAGCCCTCCCTGCCCAGGGTCCGCCTCAGGGCTGGAGATAATGTCCTTTTCCAAAAACACCGGGGCGGGAAAGTCCCAGGTTTGTCCCGGGGGCGGCGCCTGGGGAAAGATCTCCGCCCGGAGGGTGTAAACCCCCCCCGGCGCGGGGGCCTGAAGAATGAGCCGCCCGGCCCCCTGGGAAACCCGGCCCTCCCCAAGGATCTGCCCCTTCAGCCGCCACCGGATAAAGGGATCCCCCCTTCCGTAATCCGCCTCTAAATCCACCAGCCCCTCGGCGCCGGGGAGAAAAACCGCGGGGTAGTAGAGCATCCGCTTGATCCGGGGAAGGGACTCCGCCACGAAAATCGTCCTTTCCGTCTCCCCCACCCTTTCGTCCCCGACGCTTACCGAAAGAACCAGGGTGTAAGCCCCAGGAGGGAGATCCTCCGGCAGGTCAAGGGGAGGAATATACGCGTCGGTTATCCGGTGGTCCGCCGAGAGGACCGCTTCTCCCCGGTCGTCCCGCAATTCAACCAGGGCTTCCCCCCCCTGCTTAAGCCGGAAATAGCAGGAAAAGTCAATCGTTTCCCCAGGCAAAAAGAGGGCCCCCTTAACCGGGGCGGACACTTCAAAGGTTTCCTGCCGGGGATCAAAGATCCCCGCCTCACGGCAGGAGAAAAAAAGCGGGATAAGAAGGAGCCGCCCCCAATTCAAAATAGCTTTTACTTGCCGGTTCAATCGTTTCCCCCAAGAGCGCCGTCCCAGGGCCCTTAGGCCGATGGTCTTGCGGAACTCACATGGTTGTTGGTTTCTAATAACCTTACCTTGAAAATATATCACTTAACCGGAAGAAAAACCACAGGATACTTTTTTTTTCTTAGGGCAAAAAACTAGTCCCAGGGCAAAAGTCCGCCGGGGGACACTGTTTCCGCCATTTCCATGAAAAGTTTATATAAGTAATGGGTCTGGGCCAACTGCCGCTGGAGGATGGGCTCGTAGGAGTTGAAGTTGTTGAAGAATTCCTGGCTGGTCTGGTTGGCGGAGATCCGGGAAACCCCTATTCCCTGGGAATGAAAACCCTGGAGGGTCCTGACGCTGTAAAAAACCTGCTCAAAGAGGTTAATCACCCCCAGGGCGGGAACCAGGTCCCGGCTTATTTCGGTGTAGGCCAGGAGCAGGTCCCGGTTTAGCTCCCCGGCGCCGCCCCGGTAACGGAGGAGGGTTCCCTGGTGGGCCGCCACTTTTTGGTAGGCCTCGGAGAACCGGGGCAGGTAGTTTTGATACTGCTGGGCGTAGGCCCGGATAAACGTGGGAGCCCCGGCCCGGAAAACCTGGTTCCGCTGACCGGTCCAAAAGCTCTGATAAAGGGCTTCCTCCCCGGAATCAAGGCCGATCCCCCGGAGGGACTCCCCGGAGCGCCGTTCCACCGCCTGGCCCGGCTGGGCATGAACCGGGCGGCCCTGTTCGTCCTGGCATTCCACCAGGCCCTGGGAGCAAATGACAAGGAGGGAGCCCTCGGGGGCTAAGGTAACGGCAAATTCCGTCCCCCGGACTCCCAGGGTAACGGTTTGGGAGCGGACGCTGAGGGACTCGGAAGAGAGGAGGCTTTCAATTTTAAGGCTGAGGCTGCCCGCCAAAAGGGGAATCCGGAGGCGTCCGGCCCCCCGGACTTCCAGAAAAAAGGCGGTATTTTCCGCCACGGTGATCCGGCTCCCCGGAGAGGCCAGGCCGGTAAGTTCTAAAATCAAGGCGCCGTCGTTGCCGGTTTCCAGAAGGTCCTGGTTGTGCAGGGTCATCCCCACATCGGATTCAAAAAGTTCGATAATTTGACCGTCCCGGTGAAGATCAACGATACCCCTTAAAAAAACAACCTGGGCCGCCGGCTGTTCCGCCCCGGAGATTCCGGCGGCGGCAAGAAAAAACAAACCGCCAACCCAAAACCCCCGAAAGGGGAAAAGGGAACCGGTCCTTTTCGGAACTTGCCCCTTCAAAACGGGCATTTTGAAGGGACCGCCGTTAATTGGTTCATGGTTTCATCCTATGGGATAATGTATCACAGGAACCGGAAAAACTCCATAATTAGAGAAAAAGAAGACGGGGCTTGTTTCCCTCCCCCGCGGAAAGAAATTTTCTCTGCCAAACCTTGACCCCCGGAACGCCGCCGGGGTTGTTTATTCGGCCCAGAGGCGAACCAGGTGTACCACCACCGCCGCCGCCTTGAGCATGGAGGGCAGGGCGGCCCACTCGTAGCGGCTGTGAAAATTGTAGCCCCCGGTCCAGATATTGGGGGTGGGAATGCCCATTTCCGAAAGCCGGGCCCCGTCGGTTCCCCCCCGGATAAGCCGGCGGCAGGGCTGGGCGCCCGCCAGGTGGACCGCCCGCTCCAAAAAGCGCAGGCCCTTGGGGTTTTGGTTAATGACTTTTATCATGTTGAGATACTGCTTTTGGGGCAGCGCCTCCACCCGGCCGCCGGAGAACAGGGCCTGCACCGCTTCGGCGGTTTTTTTGAGGGCGGCAATCCGCCGGGCCATCCCCGGAGAGTCAAAGTCCCGGAGAAAAACCATCAGCTCCGCTTCTTCCACGGTTCCCTTAACCTCCAGGGGACAGTAGTAACCCTGGCGTTCATCCGTGGCTTCGGGACTCTCCCGGCCCGGCAGGAGGGAGATAAAGGTTCCCGCCATGGTTACGGCATTAACCATCCGGCCCCGGGCCGCCCCCAGGTGAAAGGGCCGCCCCGTAAAACGAATCTTCACGCCGTACGCGTTAAAACATTCCGCTTCAATTTCCCCCTCGGCGCCGCCGTCCAGGGTGTAACAGTACTGAGACCGGAGGGATTTGAGGGGAAAGCTGTCCATCCCCTTTCCCGTTTCCTCATCGGGGGTAAAAATGAGTTCCACATCCCCCCGCTTGATCTCCGGATGTTCCAGAAGGTAGGCCGCGGCGCTCATGATTTCCGCCGCCCCGGCCTTGTCGTCCGCCCCTAAGAGGGTGGTACCATCGGTGGTGATAATCGTCTGCCCCTTAAAATCCAGCAGTTGGGGGAACTCCCGGGGGTCCAGCCGGAACCCCCCCTCAAAAACCAGGGGCTTTCCCTGGTAATCCCTGATGACCTGGGGATTGACCCCCCGGCCCGAGGTTTCCCCGGAGGTATCCACGTGGGCCATGAAGCCGATCACCGGCGCCTTGGCGTTCCCCGGAAGCCGGGCAATGAGGAAGCCCTTTTTATCCAGGGTAATGTCCTTGATGGAGAGGTCCTTCAATTCCTTCTCTAAGAGGCGGAGGAGGTCCCACTGGCCGGGGGTAGAGGGGGTTTCAGCAATGTGGCTGTCCGAGGTGGTGTCAATTTTAACGTACCGGAGAAACCGGTCCAACAGGGGTTTTTCCGGGATAACCACGGCGGCTGATTTTTCTTCCGCCGGGGAGAGGGCCTTTGGGGAGGCGGGTTTGTCGGCTTTCATAAGGCTAGCCTATCCTCAAGCCCGCCGAAGTGTCAAGCCCCGAAAGGAGCAGGGCCAGCGCATATAAACTTTGGACCTCTTACAAATCCCGCAAAACCACATAACTTATGAAGAAAATGAACCGCGAAGATTATATGATATTTGTAAAAGTGGTATCCTGTATCCGA
>JAISRN010000039.1 GCA_031273605.1 Spirochaetales bacterium
CGCGTCCATCGGGACGATGCTGGTGATCTGGATGGTTGCCACCCCCGCCATAGGCAGGGGCTGGTGTTCCTGGGCCTGTTTCTTCGGCGGCTGGGAGGACGGCTTTTCCCGGCTGGGCACAAAAAAGCCCCTTAAGCTTTTAAGCCGCCACCGGGACATCCGGGCCTTTCAGTTTGCCTTTCTCATTTTTATTGCCCTCATGTCGTTGATGCTGATGGCCGCGGTCTTTTGCGAATGGTTCTGCCCCTTCAAGGTGGTCACCGAGTATTGGCCCATCCTGGATGTCCGCAGCCTTATCGCGGGGGTCCTGTTTATCGGCCTCTTTGTGGCGGCGGTGGGAATACTGCCCGCCCTTTCGGGCAAGCGGACCCAATGCAGCGGCCTCTGCCCCTTCGGCTCTTTCCAGTCCCTCTGCGGCAAGGCAAGCCCCTACCGGATTGTTATTGACACCGGGCGCTGCACGGGCTGCATGGCCTGCGCCAAAGCCTGCCCCTTCTGCGCCATTGACGAAAACACCATCACCGCCAAAAAGGGGCAGGCGGAATTGACCTGCGCCCTCTGCGGCGAATGTGTGGGCAAATGCCCCGTCAAGGCCATCCGCTGGGCCTTTGTGTTTGACAAGCAGCCAAAACCGGCGATAAAACCGGCGATAAAACTGGCGATAAAACCGGCGATAAAATCGGCAATCCTGGCAAAAACAGGCCGGGAACTGGGACAATTTGCCCGGACCATCCTTAACCCGGAGCGGGTATTTGTCTTCACCGCCTTTATTTTTTCGGTGGTCATCTCCGGTCAGTTTTCTGTGGACGCCCTTAACCGGATAGCCTCGCTGCTGCTGGTATCCCTGCGGGTGGGAGGATAAAAGATGAAAAAAATTCCCGCTGTTTTCTGCCTGGCCCTGGGGCTTTTCGGCGTCCCGGTATTTTTTATCCAGAGCGGGCTCTTAAGCCGGGTGTTGGTCCAGGCCACGGGACTGCGGGTAGATCCCGGCTTTACCGGGGGGGAACCGGCGGCCCGGATTTACGACGACCTGGGGGACGATACCGGGGAGGGAAACCTGAGCTATCCCTCTTACCGGGGCTTTGTTCCCGGCTCCCTTGATCTGGTCCGCTACACCGTCTACGAGCCGGTGTACCACGCGCAATGGGTGGAGCCCCGGGAATACTGGCAGCTTGAATTACATTTTGCCGACGGGGAAGCGGCGGTCCGGACGGTGATGATCTACCTTGATATGGACGGCGACGGGCGGGGCCGCCTTGACACCCTGGACGCCTCGGCGGAGGAGATTGGGTTTGACCCCCTCCACCCCTGGGATTGGGCCATCCGACTGGCCGGGGGGGAGGGCGCCCTTTTTATTCCCGCCGCCGGCCGCCAAGACACGGAGCGGCAAAGCTTTCCCTCCGGTGAACCGGAAGGGGATTTTGAAACAGTCCGGCTGCGGGTCTTTAACGAGGGAAGAACCACGAAGATTCGGATTCCCCTGGAGACCCGGCAAACCCACCTTGCCTATGCTGCGGAAAAAACCTGGCACTATGTTTTGGTCGGCGGCTATGACGGATTGGGCCGGGGAATGTTCACCACCGTGGAACGCCGGCGGACCAACCGGAGCGGCGGCGGGGCTTCCTCCCCCCTGGTCCCTAAGATATACGACATGATCACCCCGGATTCCCTTAACCAGGCGGCGCTCCTGGCGGGCTGGAACGGGGAAACCCTGGAACGGGCCCTGGTCTACCCGGTGGAAATAGCGATGAAAGGCGCCGACCGGAGCTTTGCCTCCCAAGGCCTGGGGGAAGCCGCCTCCCTGAAGGCCCGCATGGCGGCGGCGGCGGAAAAATCCCGCGCTGAAGGGGCGGCGGCCTGGGCGGCCATGGACGAAGCCGCCCCCCTCTGGACCCGGGGGGAGACCGCCTTTAGGGCCGGGGACCACGGGCAGGCGGAACGGCTCTTTGCCGAAATCCTTGCCGCCGAGCCGGATAACCCCAAGGCCCTGGCCTATATGGGCTCCCTAATCGCCCTAAAGGCTTCCGGCGCCCCGGCGCTGGCCGCGGTGGATCTGGTAACCCGGGCCTTTCGGGACCTTGACCGGGCGGTGGAACTGGCCGGCGATGAGGAGGAAAAACTGGCGGCCTATATGAACCGGGGGAACGTGTCCCTTTCGGTTCCCAACACGGTTTTTAACAAGGCCCTTTCCGGGGCGGAGGACTTTCTCAAGGCGGCGGAGATTTACCGTTTCCGGGGGAACGCCCCTTCCGCCGCGGCGGCCTACTACAACGCGTTCCGCTGTTTCGCCGCCGCGGGAAATGACGAAGAAGGGGGAACCTGGCTCCGGGAGGCGGCGCGGCTGGCGGCGGAGGAGTAACGCGGCGGAAAATGAATATAAATTAATGCGGTTGCCCCAAAACTTGGCCTAACGGGGCTGCGGTAGAAATTTCTTATGGGGTAATATTTTGGCCCTGCCTCCGATGTAAATAAAATTTATCCTCTCTCGCCCATAATCAAAAAAATATCAAACAGCCTGTTTAGTTTTATGAGCCCCGTATGGATGTCCCGCAAATCAGCAACTGAAACGCAGCCCCGCATTTTTAAGTGGAAATTGTTGACAGTTGCTTTGATACCGCCCATTTTTTCTATTGCCTCTGCGGTTAATTCAATCTTGACCACCCGCTGATCGTCTTCCTGGCGGTTGCGCCGGACTAGTCCCATGTTTTCGAGGCGTTTGCAAATATTCGTTACGTTGCTGCTATTCATGTTGGTGAAGGAAGAAATATCGCTCACTTTCGATGCGCCCCGGGCATCAAGCAAAAGTAAAATGCTGATCTGCGATGCAGTGAGGCTAAGCCCCGCGAATTGCTGACCGGAGGCTTTTGCAAACTTCGATCCGATACTCTGTATGAGCTTGTTTATGGCATCACAGTATTCTTGGTGATCCATCGCTACCCATGTTAACCCCTATAAAATAGCTTTAGTTATCATGATGCTTCCACATTAAAAAGCAGCAAGCCTTGTCAGCCTAGACCTTAAGCTCAAGCTATCATTTTAACACGCCTAGCAGCAGTCGGCTAAATTCCGGCGATTTTTTTAGCAAATTCGCCTGCTTTTTTTAAATCTTTTTCACCGGGCCGATTGCGGTTAAAGCATAAAAACGCCCCCTTGCTATGGAACGCTTCATCCGCCACCGAAATATTCTTAGGCTTAAGGATAGACTTTATCTCCGGGCCGGCGGTTTTGCCGGACATGGCGGTGCTGAAAACTATCACCTTATCCACCTGACCGGGTGTAAGTTTTTCGCAAAACTCACGCAGAGTAGAATCAATCTTTCCCGCATACAAGGCGCCTCCGACAAAAAGAAGCTCGGCATGGGCGGCTGTCGTCTGCGGGCCGATTTCTTCGGCTTTGACGCCAAGAGCCTGCGCTATTGCATCGGCCACCTTCTTGGTGTTCCCTTTTCTCGATACATACAAAACTTGATTCATTTTCGAGCCATCCTTAAAATTTTACGGTTCGCGGCGCGGCTGTCAGAGAACAGAATTCCGCCTCGCCGTTTTTCACATAGAAAGGCGCTATGACAGGGCTGTCCGGCTGGTCATAGAGTTTTCCTAGATGCGGAGCCACTTCAAACAGCTTCGCCTTTACTTCCGGGCGGGTGTCGAAGACCGCTTCACCTGAAAGACGCAGCCACTCATTGTTTGCGTTGGCGGCGCTGATTTCGATATGGGGATTCGCCTTGAGTTGCCGGAAACTGGGCTTTGATTCATTCGTAGAAAAGTAGAGCTTACCCTCAAACTCCATGACGAACCCGAAGGGCCTGACCTTTGGCTTGTTACCCTCTACTGTTGCGAGATAAAACACCTTGGTTTCGGTTAGAAAATTAAGAATTTCGGACATTGTTGATGACTCCTGTAATAATTTTAGTTACCATGATATATATTACCATGGAAATGAAAATTAGTCAAGTGAATTCTTACGTATTTGTTAAAAACATAGTCTTAAAAATATAGTGTTAAATATAGTTGACTTTTTTAGATTTTTATGATATTCCTCTAAAATCATACAGAGGGGAACAATGAAAAAAACAATTAATAAAAACTCTGGTAAAATTGCAGACAAGCAGCGGCAGTTTGACAATTTTCACTGCGAAAGAAATGAACAAGTCGGAGGTTTTAAAGTGTTTGACAGAAATGAAGATGAGGTTATTCTGGGTATGGATGACAGGCATCTTAATTTTAGGGTTTCATTGTTGAAGGAAAAGGATAATAACAATTCAAATGTGAATATATTAAGCATAACAACCGTTGTGGCGTATAATAATATATTAGGATGGCTGTATTTTTTGATAGTAAAACCTTTCCACAAAATTGTTGTCCCAATAGAATTAAAAGCAATGGTAAATGATTTGCAAGGAATCCCCAAAAGCTGGAGAAGGGATGAAAATTGAAATTTTTGAAATTGCATCAAAAGAAGATAAGATTTATCGGGAACTTTTGGAGCAATACAAAACCAATCCTGAAGTTCAAGCCTTATTACATGAATCTATTATCCGTTCTGAAATGATATTGTCAGGAGATTTTCGACTAATTACGATGTTGAACCGTTCAATTGATACGGATAATATACAGGTATATTTGGTAAAGGATAATGATACTTTTGTGTGGGTTATAGGAAAATTTGTGGATGACGGGAAAATTACTATGTATCCTTTGTTAAAGGAACAGTCTAAAGAACTACAGTTGGAGGTCCAAAACGTTCTTATTAAAAAAGGTTTGATAAAAAGTCCGTGAGGAAAAAATAGTCTCTTAAATAAAGAAGGCCCGTCCCCTTCGTTAATATCCGGTAAGCGGGGATTTCAATTTCTCTTACCGGGATAAAAGGGGCCGGACCATTGTTGCCAAAACGAGGAGCCGGTTACCGCATTACACTTTACACGGCTCCTCAAAATCCAGGGTAGGGGAGCCTTGGCCGGCCCCTTACCCGTCCTTTCTCCGGATGCCTAGAAAGATACAGAGAAAATAACCGGGACGCTGAACTGGCCGTTCCTCTTTGTAGGCTCAGGGTCAGTTTTGCCGGCGGGAATACCCCCGGGCGCCTGGCCGCCGGCATAGGCAATGCCGGTTCTGATGTAGCAACTGGGCGCAAAGGTGGTTTGAAGGCCGGCGCCGAAGCCGTACCTAAGGGCGCTGCTCAACACGGGGTTTCCGCCAACGGTGCTTTCAGCAGTCCAAACGACGCCGCCTTCCGCCTGCACGGTCCAGGTATCGTTTATTGCACAGCCAAGGGTAATCCAGGGCCGCATTTCTATGCCAAGATTTACGGGGTCAGACCCCGGCGCGTCTATATCGACCGATCCGGCAAATTGGGCGTCGAACCGGAAGGTAGCTGTTAAGGGGCCGGTTTTGTACTGCACGCCTAAGGCTGCCATAAAAGGCTTTTGGAAAGTTGCATTGAAGCCCCCCACTTGGAGCTTTGTGCGGGAAGGATCCGCCCAGGGGTTATCACTGGTCTCTTCATTAACCGGCAGATAAATCTTGCCCCCCACATCCACCGTGAGCCCTTCTAAACCGGTCCAGGCAAAGGCAGCCCCGATATGAGGGGCATTGATTGTAGCTGCAAAAGTAGTCGGATTGAAGGTTGTGCCGTTGGCATGGGCGCCTACATACTGGAGGCGGGCAAGGCCGATATTCGGGATGGCATAGGCTATGGCAGCCTGGATGTTCTCCCACACGTAGCCGAAGGCCTTGCTTGCGCCATAGTTTGGACCAGCCCACGATGTCGGCGGGGCGCCGGTATTAGCATTCTCATAGGCCGGAACAGCGTTTACCAGGGCATAGACGCTTAAACCATCAATAGGCTTCACAGTCAGCATGATGCCGGTTCTCACGTCAAAGCTCTGAAAAATATCACTTTCAGCGCCCCGGGGGATTGTATAGTTCCCATAC
>JAISRN010000072.1 GCA_031273605.1 Spirochaetales bacterium
TTATGGGGAAAAATACCGCAGCCTTCACGACCGCTTTGAATCCCAAACCAACGGAATGTTTACCCCGGAAAACGGCCTGGCGGGAAGGCTTTCGCCCCAGGAGGAGCCGCCGGGGGACCCCCTGTTTTCGGACTGGACCCATCTCCTCCTGGCCCTGGAGGATTATTACACCGGCCGCCCCCGGCAGTTGGAAGAACGGCTTAAACGGATTCGCCCCGGTTCGGGTCCCGGCTGCCTTGTGGATGTTTTAACCGCCCTGGGGGACCTTCCGGGGGGCAAGGACAAGCGGCTTGGCTTTATCCCCGCGGAAAAGCGCCTTTACAATCAGGTTCTGGAGGACCGGCGCTTTATTAAAAGTCTGGCCTTTCAACTGGAAGACACCCTGGAAGCGGGAAACGAGGCTTTTATTGATTTTTCCGTTATGGCGGTGAAGGAGATCAGGGAATTCAGCGCCGCCGCGGCGGCCCAGTTGGCCCTTTGGTGTTTGGAAACCTGCTGCCTCCGGGATTTTGATTACCTGGTCTGTCTGGAGGCTTTTAAAGAGGTTCTCTCTCCGGGCACGGCCTTTGCCCTCTCCGCCCGGGCCCTGGGGTTTGCCGCCCCCGGGGAGGCCGGGAAGTGCTGGCTTTTAAGCCTCCGGCGGCGGCTGCGCCAGGGGGAGCCTTCCCTCCCGGAGGCGGCGGAAATGCTGGCCCTGGCCTCCGCCTGCCTTGAGGAATTCTCTTTAAGCCGGCCGGGCCTCAGGGAAACCCGCCGCCTGGAAGGGGAGCTGGCCCAGCTTCTCCTTCTCCTCCGCCGGGAACTGGAGGACGCCCTTCGCCGGGACCTGGGGCCCCTTCCCGCCTCCCCCGGCCTTCCGGCCCTCTCCGAAGGGCTGCGGGACTGGGGGCTGTCCCTGGGGGCGGACCTTCCCGGCCCGGAAATCCTCCGGGCCCTGATCCTCCGGGATCAGGAGGTCCGGGCCGCCCCGGGGGATGAACCCCCCTTTCGTCCTCCCGCCCCAGGCCCCGGGGCGCCCCCCCTGGTCCGCCGGGGAGGGCAGTTGGAGCTCTTTCCCCCTCCGGGGAGGGAGGAAGTTTTCTCCGCCCCCCCCGGCGAAACGGCGGAACCCCGGCGGCGGCCCCCCCGAAAACCGGCGAAGCCCTCCGGCGCGGCCGGGGAGGGGACCCCGGTGTTTCAGAGCCTCCTTCCCATCCGGCTGGCCCACCCCCGGCAGTTGAAGGACCTCATCGAAACCCGGCCCCGGTTCGTGGGTCCCGAGCTTTGGCTGGAGGTGATCCGCCAAAAGCGCCGGGGGCTATAATCGGGGGCTACAATTCCTTGACGAAAGAAAAAACTTCCGGTAGAATTAGGTTTAGCGCCTTGGATTTCAGGGGAACCTGGTTAAAGCCGCTGCCCAAGCCTTGCGAGAGTGGTGGAATTGGCAGACACGCCAGACTTAGGATCTGGTGCCTTTGGCGTAAGGGTTCAAATCCCTTTTCTCGCATCCGGTTCTTTTTTTTAAAAACCCCGCCGGAGGCTTGGGTTGCTAGTTGACAGGCTTTCCATAATATGCTAAAAAGGCACATTAAAAGGCGGCCTTGGTGTTCCAATTCTTGCGAGAGTAGCTCAGTGGTAGAGCTCCACCTTGCCAAGGTGGATGTCGCGGGTTCAAGTCCCGTCTCTCGCTTTAATGCCTTTGGCGATTTGGGCGGACCCGGATCGCCATTTTTTATAGGGTCTGCCGGTGATCCTGTTTGTTTAAGGAAGAAACCATGATAACCAAGAAAGACCTGCAGTTGCTGGAAAATTCCTCCGCCAAACTGACCCTTACCCTTTCCCAGGAACAGGTTCGGGAGGAATACGACAAGCTGTTGCAGCAACACCTCAAAACCGCCCGGATTCGGGGCTTTAGGCAGGGGAAGGTTCCCCCGGCCATCCTGGAGCAGAAGTACGGCGGGGGGCTGCGGGCGGAAACCACCATGTCCCTCATTGAGGAGAGCCTGAAAGAAGCTCTGGCCGGTATGGAACCCCCGGCCGTCTCCTACGAACCGCCGGTTCTGGAGGGGGACCCCCTGGTGGAACTGGGGCAGGATTTTACCTTTACCGTTACCTTTGACGTGATGCCCAAGATCAAGCTGGGGCCGGTTTCGGGGCTGGAAATTACCCTGCCCCGGACGGAAATTGAGGAAGAAGACCTGAACCGGGAGCTGGATATTCTCCGGGACCAGAATTCCATCGTTAAAGAGAAGGCCGGGGGCCCCGCGGAAAAGGGGGACATTGCCTCCATAGACTACTGGCAGATTGACGAAACCGGGGCCATAGACCCGGGAAGCCGCCGGGAGGACTTCGTTTTTACCGTGGGTTCCGGGTACAACCTCTTCCAGTTAGACGAGGATATCCTGGGGATGAATCCCGGGGAAGAAAAGATCATCGACAAAACCTTCCCCCCGGATCACCCCGATCCCGGCCTGGCGGGAAAGTCGGCCAAAATTGGGGTTAAACTGAACAGCCTCAAGGTTAAGGAACTCCCCGAACTGGACGACGCCCTGGCCCAGGATATAAACGAAAAATTTGAAACCTTAGCTGACCTTAAAAAATCCATCCGGGAGGCCCTGGAAAAGCAGCTTGCCGAGCGGCTGGAGGACCTCAAAAGGGATGAACTCCTCAAACAGATCGTCGACGCCACTGAAATGGGCCTGCCCGGTTCCCTGATTAAGGTGGAACTGGAAAGCCGCTGGCGGAGTTTCGTGATTCAATCCCGGCTGCCGGAGGAGCAGATTTTAAAGATCTTCCAGAACGAAGGAAAAACCAAGGAGGATTTTTTTAAGGACTGGACCCCCCTGGCGGAACAGCGGGTTAAGCAGCAGTTGATTCTTAGCCACCTTAAAGAAACCGAGGAAATAACCGTTTTGGATGAGGAGCTTGAGGAAGAAATTAACCATCAGGCCCAACATTCCCGGCTTAGTTACGAAGACACCCTGGACTACCTGGAAAGAAACGGGATTTTAGGGTATCTCAAAAGCGATATAGAAAATAAAAAACTCTTTGACAAACTTCTTTCCCGCTGTACTATTAAAGAGGGAGAAAAAATAAGTTTTATAGACTTAACCTCAAAAAAAAGGTAAGTTAGTATCATGGATATACAAAACAATTCCCTTGTGCCCATTGTTATCGAGCAAACCGGTTCGGGAGAGCGTTCCTACGACATTTACTCCCGGCTTCTTAAAGACCGGATTGTCTTTCTTGACGGGGAGATTAACGATCTCACCGCGGACCTGGCGGTGGCCCAGCTTTTGTTTCTGGAATCCCAGGACCCGGAGCGGGATATCAGCCTCTACATTAATTCCCCGGGAGGCTCGGTAACCGCCGGGTTGGCGGTTTACGATACCATCCAGCACATCAAACCGGATGTTCAGACCATCTGCTTGGGCCAGGCGGCCTCTATGGGGGCGGTTCTGTTGGCCTGCGGCGCTCCGGGCAAGCGGCTGGCCCTGCCTTCTTCCCGGATCATGATCCACCAGCCCTGGGGGGGGGTTCAGGGGCAGGCCAGGGATATTGCTATTCAGGCCCAGGAGCTTATCCGGATTAAAAAAATGCTCACCGAGTATTTTGCCCAGCACACAGGAAAAACCGTCGAGCAGGTGGCTCTGGACATGGAGCGGGATTATTATATGTCCCCCCAGGAGGCCAAGGATTACGGCATGGTGGATAGTATCCTAATAAGGGAAAAAAATGGAAAAAAACAAAGCTGATTCGCTTAAAGTCTGCTCTTTCTGCGGAAGAAAGAACAACGAGGCCAAGCATCTCATTGCCGGGCCGGGGGTTTTTATCTGCGAAGCCTGTATTGCCGCGTGCAACCGGATTCTTAACGAAGAGAGTCATGCCAAAACCCCGGATTTTTTAGCCGACGGGATTCCCAACCCCAAGGAAATTAAGGATTTTTTGGATCAGTATGTCATAGGGCAGAATCAGGCTAAAAAGGTCCTTTCGGTGGCGGTTTATAACCACTACAAACGGATTTCCCAAAAGGGCAAGCTGGAAAATGATGAGGTGGAGATTGAAAAGGCCAACGTCCTGATGGTGGGCCCCACGGGTACCGGAAAAACCCTCCTGGCCAAATCCCTGGCCAAGAAACTAAAGGTTCCCTTTGCCATAGCGGACGCCACAACCCTCACCGAGGCCGGCTACGTGGGGGAGGATGTGGAAAACATTCTCCTCAAGCTCATCCAAAACGCCCAAAACAACATAGCCGCGGCGGAAAAGGGCATCGTTTACATTGACGAGATTGACAAGATCTCCCGGAAAGGGGAAAACGTTTCCATTACCAGGGATGTGTCCGGCGAGGGGGTTCAACAGGCCCTGCTTAAAATTATCGAAGGAACCGTGGCGTCGGTTCCCCCCTACGGCGGGCGCAAGCATCCCAACCAGGAGATGCTGCAGATTGACACCTCGGATATTTTGTTTATCTGCGGAGGGGCCTTTGTGGGGCTCGACAAGGTTATCGAAGCCAGGGTCAGCCAGCATCCCATGGGGTTTGGCGCGGATGTCCGCCGGGCGGGCGACCGGGACCTGCAGGATCTCTACGGTCAGCTTCTCCCCGACGACCTTATCAAATTCGGGCTAATTCCCGAATTTATCGGCCGGCTTCCCATCAACGTGTCCCTGGCGGAACTGGAACTGGAGGACCTCAAGCGGATCATCACCGAACCCCGCAATTCCATCATTAAGCAGTACCAGGCTTCCCTCAAACTGGACAATGTGGACCTGGTTTTTGAGCCCGGGGCCATTGAAGCCATTGCCCAAAAAGCCCTTGACCGCAAGACCGGCGCCCGGGGGCTGCGGGCCATTGTGGAGTCCGTCATGACCGACATAATGTACGAGCTGCCTTCGGTGGAGGGGCATAAGCGGGTGCTGATTAACCGGGAAGTGATCGAAAATAATGCCAAGCCCGGAATTACCCAAACTAAAAAGACAGCCTAAAGCTGCGGGGGGAAAGATTTTTGTTCGGCATGGCAAAGGAACTGCCCCTCATCGCTTCAAAAGATTTTATCATCTTTCCCAGGATGGTGGCGCCCCTCTTTGTGAGCTCCCCGCCGGTGATCAGGGTTCTTACCGCGGCCTACGAAGGCAGTCGGCTGTTTTTTTCCGCCAACCCTAAAAACCCCCAAAGGGCCCAGCAGGAGGATGATTTTCACACCGCCGGAACCGTCGCCAAAATCCTTCAGCTTTTAAAACTTCCCGATGATTCCCTCAGACTTATTGTGGAAGGCCAGGAGAGGGGGGTTATTCAGCGGTTTAACCGCGACCGGGGGGTGGACTATGTCCTGGTCAAACTCCTGACGCCCTCCCGGGAGCAGGGGCAGGATATCCGGCTGCTGGAAAAATCCATCCGGAGCAGCTTTAAAAAGTACCTAAGCCTTAACCCCAAGATTCCCCCGGAGGTGATTCAGGGGGCGGCGGAGGCCGCCAACCCCCATGACCTGGTGGACATCCTCACAGGCAGCCTGCCCTTTCCCCGGGAACAAAAACTTAAAATTTTAGCCCAAACGAAGGTTGAAAAGCGCCTGGAAAGCCTGGCGGTTCTTTTAGAATCGGAAATGGAAATGCTCAATCTGCAGAGGGAGATCAACATCAAGGTCCGCCGGCGGATGGAGCAGAGTCAAAAAGAATACTTTTTAAACGAAAAGATGAAGGAGATCCGGGCCGAGTTGGGCCGGGGCGAAGAGGCCGGCGAGGTTGAGGAGTTGGAAAGCCGGATCCGGGCCCGGAATCCCCCCCCGGAGGTTTTGGAAAAGGCCGCTAAGGAATGTCAGAGGCTGGCCAAACTCCAGCCCTTCTCCCCGGAGTCCGGGGTTTTGCGGACCTACCTGGAATGGCTGGCGGACCTCCCCTGGAGCTTTGCCACCCAGGACAACCGGGACATTGGGGAGGCCCAGCGGATTTTAGACGCGGATCACTACGGAATGAAAAAGCCCAAGGAGCGGATTTTGGACTTTATCGCCGTCCGGCAGATTAAGAACAACCTCAAAGGCCCCATCCTCTGCCTTGCCGGGCCTCCGGGAACGGGAAAAACCTCCCTGGGCCAATCGGTGGCCCGGGCGCTGAACCGCAACTTTGTGCGGATGTCCTTAGGGGGCGTCCGGGATGAGGCGGAGATCCGGGGCCACCGGAAAACCTATGTGGGGGCCCTGCCGGGGAAGATCCTCCAGAGCATGAAAAAGGCGGGCTCCTGCAACCCGGTTTTCCTTTTGGATGAGATTGACAAAATGAGTTCCGACTTCCGGGGAGACCCCGCCTCGGCCCTTTTGGAGGTGCTGGACCCTTCCCAAAACGCCGGTTTTGCGGATCATTACCTGGAACTTCCCTACGACCTGTCCCGGGTGATGTTCATCACCACCGCCAATTCTCTCCATTCTATTCCCTACGCCCTTAGGGACCGGATGGAGATTATCGAAATTCCCGGCTACACGGAATACGAAAAGTATCACATTGCCAACCAGTTTCTTATTCCCAAGCAGTTGGAAGAAAACGGCCTGGAGTGGGCCCGGATTGGCTTTCAGAAGAACGCGGTTTTTGCCATTATCCGGAACTACACGATGGAATCCGGGGTGAGAAACCTGGAACGCAGCCTGGGGACCATTATCCGCAAGCTGGCCAGGGAGGCCATTGCTGAGGGCCGCCTTCCTTCCCTGCCTGCGGGCCTTCCGGCGCCGGATTTGATCCCGGCCCAGGAGAGCTTAAGCCTTTTCTCCGGCTTAGGGCCGGCGGAAGCTAAAGGGCCGGGGGAAACCGAAGGCCCGGCGGAGGCCAGGGAAGCGGCGGAAACCGGAGGCCCGGCGGAGGCTAAAGGCCCGGCTGTCCCCGGCGAACCCTGCCCTGACTCCGCCCCCCCGGAAGGGTCCGCCCAGGAGCCGCCGCCGGAACCCCCCCTTCCCTTTAAGGCCAGCATAAGCGCCGCCTCCCTGGTGAAGTACCTGGGCAAGCCCCGGTACCTGGAGGACAGCCTTTTTAAGGACCCCAAGCCGGGGATTGCCTATGGTATGGCCTGGACGGAAATGGGGGGAACCCTTCTTCCCGTGGAGGCGGCCATCCTGGCCGGCAAGGGGGAGCTGATCCTCACCGGCAGCCTGGGGGATGTGATGAAGGAAAGCGCCAA
>JAISRN010000080.1 GCA_031273605.1 Spirochaetales bacterium
CGTTCCGGGGGAAAGGAGATCCGGCCGGGAGGGAAGGAAAGGCGCCTCCCCGGATAGCCCCGGAGGGGGCGGGGGGGGAAGGGGGGCCTCCTGAGAAGGGGGAGCGCCGGGAAGGGCCGCCGGGGAGGGGGGCTGAGTCTGACAGGTGAGCAGCCAGGGGGCGCCCAGGAGAAGGATGAGTAAGCCCGGGAAGGGAAATTTACCGGCCTTGTTGCAGCCGGGATCGGATAAGCTCATCGTTTTCTTCCGTAAGTATTTTTAAGCCGGGAACCCCGGGGGACCGCCAAAACCGGTTGATTTCCCCCTCCTCCCACCTCTCCCTGGGGGGGCGCAAAAAAGTGTAGCCCTCCCCCGGGGCCTCCCCGTCTGGCTCAAGGAGAAAATCCGAAAGCAGGAGGGAGGAATCCCCTCCCCTCCCCCGGCTTTCCCAGGCAAGAGGTTGTTCCCGCCCCCCCAGGCGGCTTACAACCAGAAGCCCCACCGTCAAAACCGTTACCCCCAGGGTGGCGAAGATGACAATTTTAATTTCCCTGGGGATCGTCATTCTTCCGCCCCCACCGGTTCGCCCTGCCGGACCCCGTTCTCCCTCAGCCGGATGGCCACCATTTTAGAAACCCCGGACTCTTCCATGGTGATTCCCAGGAGGGAAGAGGCGGCGGTAACGGTTTTTTTGTTGTGGGTGATGATGATGAACTGGGACCGCCCGGCAAATTCCGAAAGCAGGCTGCCGAAGCGCCCGATGTTCTGATCATCCAGGGCGGCGTCAATCTCGTCGAGGATACAAAAAGGAGAGGGCTTAACCATATAAGTAGCAAAGAGCAGGGCCACCGCGGTGAGGGATTTTTCGCCCCCCGAAAGGAGGGAAATGTTTTCCAGCCGCTTGCCCGGAGGCTGGGCGTAAATTTCGATCCCCGAGGTAAGAACCTCCCCGGGTTCCAGAAGTTTTATCTCCGCCCGGCCCCCTCCGAAAAGCCTCCGGAAGAGGACGTGAAAATTTTTGCGGATTAACTCGTAGGTTTCTAAAAAAAGCTCCGTGGACTCCCGGCGAATTTGGGAGGTGATCCTCTCCAGGTCTTCCCTGGCCTTCCGCAGATCCTCCGCCTGGGCGGTGAGAAAATCAAAGCGTTCCTTAACCTCGGCAAACTCCTCCGGGGCCATGAGGTTGATCTGCCCCAGGGCCTTCTCCTCTTCCTTGAGTTTGGCAAGCCCTTCCCGCAGTTCCCCCAGGGAGGCCCGGACTTCGTACAGGGAAGAATCAAATTCCCCCAGGTCCCGGGAGTGCCTTTCCAGAAAATTTTCATAAAGGCCGCGAATCTCCGCATCAAAGGCGGCCAGAGCGGCATTGGCCCGGGATAGCTGCTCCTGAACTTTGCCCAGCTCCGCGGCCCGGCGGGTCTGGTTCTCCTCCTTGGCGATGAGGTCCCTGTGCTTTTTGTGGATTCCCTCTTCCAGGGTTTCCTGCTCCCGGGAGAGCTCCTTTTCTTTTTCGGTTAAGCTGGAAAGACCGGCCTTGAGGGTTTCCATTTCCCCCTGGAGTTTTTCAATCTGCTCCCCGTAGGCCGCCAGGTCCCCGGTGTTCTCCTTCAGGTTGGTTTGCTGATGCCCCAGGTCCCGGCTTATCATCTGGATAGACTCTTCCATGGCGGTTTCCTGGGTGGAGAGCTGCATTCGGTTGATCCGGAGGTCCTCCATGGTTTTGCGGTACTCCTCGATCTTGCCGGAGAGTTCCCGGTTTTCCCCGCCGAGCCGGGCGATGATTTCCCGGTTCTCCTCGATTTTTTGCCGGATTTCCCGGATCGAAGCGTCGGCGCTGCGTTTTTGGGTGATGATGCCCTCGGGGGCCAAAAAGTCATCCAGAAAAACCGGCAGGGCCTGCTTATACGCGGCAAAACGGTTTTCCAGCTCCCCGGACAGGCCCAGGAGGTCCTCCAGGGCGGACCGGGCGGTTTTTAAGATCCCCGACAGGTCCCTTTTATCCAGTCCGTCAAGCCTTTGGGTGTCGTCCATAAGGCTCAGTTTGCCCTGGAGCTGAATACGAAGCTGCTTAAGCCCTTCGTTCATCTCCTCCTCCGCCGAAAGGCGCTGCTGGTGGGAGTAGCCGATTTTTTTCAATCCCTGATCCAACTGCCCCACAATATCCTCGGTGAGGATGTCCAGTTCCCGCTGCAACTCCTGAAGGGCGGCCTCAAGTTTTTGATTGTCCCTTTCCCGGTCCTTCCCCTGCTCCTCGTTAAATTCAACCCGCTTCCGGGCGGCATTGATGGAATCCCCAAAATCGGCGATATTTTTATCGGTCTCGGCAATCCGGAGGGAAAAATTTTTTAAGGTTTCCTCTTTTTCTTTTATTTGCCCGTTTAAAAGGCCAATCCTTTCTTCCAGGGAACGGACCCGCTCCCGGGCGGCCGCCTCCTGCCTGCGAATTTCCCCGATCCGGTCGTTCACATTATCCCGGCGGTGTTCCATGCCGTTTTTTTCGAGCCTGATCTGATAGAGGCTCTTTTGATTCTCCACCAGGCCGGTTTCCATGGTGTTCACCATGTCCAGGCTGGCTTTAAGAAACTGGTTTAACCGGTCAATTTCCCCTTGAATCTCCTCCCGGCGGCGCAAAAGTTCTTTTTGCTTTTTTTCCCCTTCGTTTTTTTGTTCCAGGCAGCCCCGGAGACGGAGCAGTTGAATATCCCGCTCAATTTCAAAAAATTTTTCCCGCAGGGCCTTGTAGAGGGCCGTTTTTTCCGCCTGGGCCTTGAGGGAAACGTAGCTTCGCCGGACCTCCGTAAGGATACCGTCAATCTGACGCATATTCTCTTCGGTACGCTCCAGTTTTTTTTCCGCCTCCAAACCCCTCATTTTGTATTTGGTGATTCCCGCGGCCTCCTCAAAAACGTAGCGCCGTTCCTCGGGCTTGCTGGAAAGAATCTGATCGATCTTGCCTTGTTCCATCACCGAGTAGGCGGACTTGCCCACCCCGGTATCAAAAAAAAGCTCCCGGACATCCTTGAGCTTTACCGGCCCGTTGTTAATGTAGTATTCGCTTTCCCCGGAACGGTAATAGCGGCGCTTTACCTCCACCTCCGGGGCGTCCAGGGGAAGGATTCCCCCTTCGTTGGCCAGGAGGAGGGACACCTCGGCCACGTTGAGGGGCTTGCGGTTTTCCGACCCGTTAAAAATAATATCCTCCATCCGCTCCGCCCTCAGGGATTTGGCGGACTGCTCTCCGATAACCCATTTGATGGCGTCCACAATGTTGCTCTTGCCGCAGCCATTGGGGCCCAGGATGGCGGATATGCCCCCTTGAAATTCGATGAGGCAGCGTTCAGCAAAGGATTTAAAACCAAAAATTTCAAGGCTCTTGAGAAACACACCCCCTCCTTGGAATGGGATACCCTCTTTCCTAAGATCATAGCACCATCGGGGACTTTAGGAAAGGGGATGCGGAATTGAAAAAAAACCCGGAGGGCTTAAAACCCTCCGGGTTCGTCTTAAAGAGGATCGCCCTTATTCGGGGATGATCTCCAAAACCTTAATCTTGGCGCCGTTCTGAATCTCAAAGAGATAGAGGGGCTTGTTCTTAGGATAGCCGTGGTTGTTGCTCCAGGTAAACTGGATCCCTTCAAAATTCTGGATCTCGTTGCAGTAGTCCCGGAGAAGGATTCTCTCAGCCGCCAGCCGGGAGGGATCTCCGGTTATGCCGGCCCCCTCGATGGCGCTCTTGATCATGTACACCGCATCGTAATAGTTGGGAGACAGGCTGGGAGGCTCGGAGCCGTTGTAGGCGGCCTTATAGGCGGCCCTAAAGGCGTCCCACCGGGGACTGGACAGCCCCGGATCCACGTAGTTGTAAATCATGGCCCCGTTGATGTTGCTGCCCCCCACGCTGTAAAGCTCAGGGGCGTCGCCGGAGGAGAAGATCAGAAGGTTGCTCATCCTGGTCCAGCCCCGGGACTTAAGCTCGTTGATGATCGAGGGAATCTTCTGGGGGTTGCAGGCAAAGATAATGGCATCGGGATTCTGCTGAAGGGCATTGACCGCCAGGGGACCGAAGGTAACCGCATCGGTAGACACATCCACCTGCCTTAGCAGGGTGGCGCCGGCGTCGGCAACTCCCTGCTCGTGGGCCTTGGCCATGCCGGCCCAAACGCCGTAGTTTTCCACAAACTGAACCACCCGGCTTGCGCCGATGTGGTTAAGCCAGCCGGAAATAATGGGGGCAAGCCTTTCGGTGGTGGGGGGAAACCAACTGATGGCCCAGGGGTAAAAATCCGCCACATACTCGTAAGAGGTAGTGGCGGTAAAGGAGTAGAGCCCCTCCTCCGCCGCCAGGGGAACCGCCGCTAAAATAACCGGCTCAGGAACCGGTCCCATCACCACCAGGGCGCTGTCCAGAAGTTTGGACATTTCGGTAATCCCCCCGGCGGGTTCCATTCCGGTGTCGATAGAAACAATCCGAACCGGCTTGCCCGCAATTCCGCCGGCGGCGTTAATCTCCTCCGCGGCCCGCTCAGCGCCCCACTGGAGATAACCCCCGATGGAAGCAATCGGCCCGGTTAGGATGTTGAGAAAGGGGATTTGCCATTCCTCCACCCCCGTCTCGGCGCTGGGCCTGGACCAGCCGCTCAGGCTGACAACGAGCAGCATGACGCAAATGAGAATCAGTTTTTTGTTTTTGTTCATTCTTTCCTCCATATATTATTTAAGACAGGTTTTTTCCGGACCCGGCCGGTTTCAACCGCCTTTTAAAAACCAGATTATTAAGCCGCCTCAAAAGGGGCCGGGTAATAACCCCCTCCGGCTTTAACATGAGAATCCCGATTAAAATCACCGCGTAAAACACGTTTTTCCAAACCTGAAGGCTCTCGGGCATAATGAGGGGAATCCCCCAAAGGATGGGCACCGCCAGCAGGGGCCCCCACTGGGTTGTGTAGCCCCCCACAAAGAGCATGGTCATAAAAAGCCCCACATTGTGAAAGGTGATAAAGCTGGGGCTGATGGCCCGGAGGGTGTACAGGTAAAGCACCCCCGCGAGGCCGCCCAGGGCGCTGGAAGCGGTCTGCAAAAGACTGCCCATCTTTTTGACGTTGATTCCCAGGGAAACCGCCAGGTCCCGGTCAACAAAAACTGAAGAGGCGGCCCGGCCCAGTTTGGATTTATCAAAACGGTAAATCCAAAAACCCACGAGGAGTACGAAAAAGAAGCACACACACACCAAAAAAAGCCGGTTTTGGGAATTGCTTAAGCCCTCCACAATCCGGGGAACCCGGAACATACCGAAGGTCCGGCCCAGGGCGGTGGTGTTTTCCGCAATGGCCTTGGTTAAGTACATAAAGGCAAAGCCCACGATAACCACCGCAAAGCAGGGGGCGTCGCCGATGGCTAAGGAGATGAGGTACCCCAGCAGGCCGGAAACAACCACCCCCAAAATCAGGGTAAGGATGAAGGGCCAGTGAAGGTTCAGGTTGATGGCCTCCTGAACCTGGGACCCGGAGACCACCGCGCCGGAAAAGAGGGCCCCCAGGTAGGCGGAGATCACCATGTTGGCAATCATCATAAAATGCAGCTGCCCCATGCGGTAGGGCAGGTAAATGGCCCAGGTGCAAAGGATAAAAATAGCGGTAATGGTTAGGTAGTTGGACAGGGTGGCTGACACTTTGGCCTCCTAAAGTTTAATTCCGAAGACGCCCCGGGGCTTGGCCAGAACGATCACCAGCATAAGCAAAAAGGCCACCGTGTTTGACCATGACCCCCCCGAAAAGACTCCCTGCACAATGGCCTCGACTATGCCCAGCAGGAGGGCGATAACCAGCCCTCCCCCCAGGTTGCCCAGCCCGGCGATAATGGAAATTCCCAGCACCTTGTGGCCCAACTGGTCCCCCAGATCCGGGGAGGCCTGGCCTAAGAGCAGGGCCATGAGGGCGGCGGTAAGACCCCCCAAAATGCCGGTTAGGATGTAGCTTTGCACCCCGGTCTTAAGCAGGGGGATTCCCACCAGCCTGGCCCCGTCGGGATTTTCCGCAATGGCCCGGAAGGCCCGGCCGGCCTTGGTTTTGTAAAGAACCCAGAACAACGCGGCCACCAGGATAATGCCGGTGAGGAGGGTAAGAACCTGGCTGTAGCTAATGCTCACCAAGCCGGCCCGGATAAAGGGGGCCCGGGTAGCCCGGAGCCAGCCGTGGGGGTCCACCGCTTCGGTTTCAAAAGAAATGGGGAAACCGTTATTAATGGCGTGGGAAGTCCATTCGGTAATGAGCATTCCCATGCCCATGGAGATGACCATCGTAGCGTTAATATCCACCGATCCCCGTTTGCGCATGATGTGCTGAAAGATGGGAGCGGAAACCATGTTGACAAGAATTGCCGAAGCCACCGCCGCGAGAATCCCCAGGGCCAGGCTGCCCGTGAGATTCATAACGATCCAGGACATATAAATTGAAAAAACAATGATCACCGGAAAGGAAAAATGAATGATCATGGCCACCAAAAGGAGAAGGTTAAACCCCGTTACTAAAAGAACATAGATGCTCCCCAGGGAAAGGCCGTTAACAATCTGGGCGATCAAGATTTCGATATTCAGCATTTTACGCTCCTAGGTAGGCCTCACGAATGGCCGGATCGTTTAACAGGTCCTCCGCCCGGCCCTCCTTAATGACCCTGCCGGTTTCCAGCACGTAACCCCGGTGGGCGCACTTGAGGGCCTTATAGACATTTTGCTCCGACAGGAGAATTGAATACCCCTCTTTGTTAAGGTTGACGAGGATGTCAAAAATACTGTTTACCACGATGGGGGCCAAACCAATGGAAGGCTCGTCTACCATTATCATCCGCGGGGTGGACATGAGGGCCCTGGCAATGGCCAGCATCTGCCGCTCCCCCCCGGAGAGGGTTCCCGCAAGCTGGTTCTTCCGGACCCCCAGGACGGGGAAGGACTCAAAAACAAAGTTTAGTTTTTTGCCCGCGGTCTTTAACTCGTGGTGGGCCCCCAGAAGCAGGTTGTCCAGCACCGACATGGTGGCAAAGACTCCCCGGCCTTCGGGAACCAGGGTCATGCCCCCCCGGACATTTTTGTCCACCGGGTTTTTCGTAATGTCCCGGCCCTCAAAGGTAACCTGCCCCGCATCGGGGGTATTAACCCCAAGGATGGTTTCCATAATCGAAGTTTTGCCGGCGCCGTTGGAACCCACCAGCACCACAATTTCTCCTTTCCGGACCTCCAGGTTTACCTCCCGCAGGGCCTTAATGTGGCCGTAGGAAACGGAAAGATCCCTCACCTGTAAAATTATGTCATCCTTCTGTTCCAAGATAGGCCTCCAGTACCAGGGGATCCCTTTGAATTTTATCCGGAACGCCCTCGGCAATCTTTTCGCCGAAGTTAAACACCGTTACCCATTCCGCCGCTTCCATGAGCATCTTAATATCATGGCTTACCACCACCACCGTAATGCCCATGCCCTGAATCTGCTTGATCAGGTCCCCCACCATTTTGGTTTCCTTGGCCGCCATGCCCGAGGCCGGTTCGTCCAAAAGAAGAATCCGGGGCCGGGAAACAATGGCCCGGACAATCTGAACAAACTGCCTTTCCGCCCACACCAGGTCCGAGGCCCAGCGATCCGCCGAATCCTCCATCTCCACCGCCGCCAGGAATTTTAGGGCCTCCTTCCGGACGGCCTTTTCCCTGGCGGATTTGACGAAGGGGGGGCGGAGAAAAACATCCACCCCGTCGGCCGCGGTGAATCGGGAAAGGCCGCACATGACATTTTCCAAAACGGTGAGGGAGGGAACCAGCTTGCCCGCCTGAAAGGTTCTCCGAATGCCCAGGTTGGCTATCCTGTCCGCCGACATGCCGGAAATTTTGGTTTCCCCGAAATAAATGTTTCCCGAGGTTAGGGGCAGGATGCCGGTAATGCAGTTAAACAAGGTGGTTTTTCCCGAACCGTTGGGGCCGATGATCCCGTGGATCTGCCCCTCGTTTATGGTGAAACTGACATCGTGAAGGGCCTGGAGGCCCCCGAAGGATTTAGTAACTCCTTCCATCTTAAGCATTGGTTAGTTTCCTTTTAGTCCGTTCCTATGATATGAATTCAATTAAGCCTTCGTTACCCGTTCTTAAATCGTCATTTTCACCAGTTCGTTCCCTTTAATGTTAACCGGAAGCGGAGAAACTGTCAAGGGAACGTACGAAACTCCAGGCAATTCTAAATTAAGGGTGAAAGGATGAAAGGAGGGTGGAGGGTGGACTTCCCAACCTATTCCACTAACCACTAACCACTTTTTCCGTCCGTGAGGTCAGTGGTTAAATTGAGAATTCCTGGTTAAAATCTACCCCTGGGCCCGCTCCGCGGCGCGGATAAAATCCTGTACCGCCCTAACATAGCGGGGGGGGTCCCGGACATAACTGTAGCCGTGTTCCGCCCCTTCGAAGATTTCCAGCCGGGAAAGGGGATTTTTTGACCGGCGGTACATTTCTTCGGACATAGAGGCCGGGATGCTTTGGTCGGCGGTTCCGTGGATAAAAAGGATCGGCTTATCGCTTTTTTCCACCGCGGCGGCCGGGTCTACCTGGCTAAACCGGTAACCATAACGGCCCATCAGGAGGTTTGCCAGGGGCAGGATTGGAAATTTCGGCAGGCGGGTCAGATTTTTAAGCATTTCCCCGGCGGCGGGGTAAAAGTTGCTTGCCCCGCAGTCCGCCACCACGCAGTCTATCCGGGGGTCGGTTTCCAGGGCCAAGAGGCAGGTCATGGCGCCCATGGACTCGCCGTGGAGGGCGATAAAGGTCCCTTCCCCCAGGCGCTTCTTAACCCAGGTGATAACCTCCGAAAGATCATCCCGCTCAAAAAGGCCGAAGGAGCAGATATTCCCGGTGCTGTTCCCAAAGCGCCGCTGATCGTAGATCACCGCGGAATAGCCCATCTCCTGAAACATCCCCAGGAAGCGTACCGAGATGAGCCGGTTTTGGCTGAACCCGTGAACCCGGATAAGACACTTGGGCCTCCCCGGAGCGCCGCCCGGCGGGATTTGGGCAGGGATAAATTCGCCGGCAATATCGGCGTCTTTGCCATGGAGGAGGAATTCTTCCTTAGGCGCGTTGTCATAGGGGGCGAAGTCAAAACCGTCCAGTTCCTGCTGTTCCCGGCGGACCTGTTCAAAGCTGCGGCGCTGGGCGCCCTTGGGCTTCACCAGGATTTCAATCATCCCCAAGGCCAGGCCTAGGGAAATGAGAAGCAACAGCGCAACCAGGGCCGCAATTCCGATTAATACCGGCCCGGGCCAATTCATGCCCATCATTCCAAGCCTCCTTTTTCGTCCCTACGGTACAAAACGACCGCTTCGTAGGGCGCCAGGGTACATGACCGCTTATAATCGCTGTCCTTTTTATTCCCGATCAACCGTTCCGGGGAACCGGTAAATTCTCCGGGGGGTTTAAAAAACACCGGGCGGGGGCGGAAGTTGCAGGCGACAAAGAGCCCTTCCCCCCCCAGGGTCCGGGTATAGGCGTACACGTCGGGGTGTTCCGGGCAAAAGGGCCCGTAGGTTCCGCCGCTTACCACCTCGTAGTCCCGGCGGATTTGAATCAGCCGGCGGTAATACCACAGCAACGAGGTTTCCCGGTTAAGCTGTTCCGCGGCGTTTATCTCCCGGTAATTGGGGTTCAGCTCCATCCAGGGCTCGGTCCGGGAGAAACCCGCCCAGGGGCCGGCGTCCCACTGCATGGGGCTGCGGGCGTTGTCCCGGCTTTTCCGCCTGATGTAGTCCAGCATTTGGGCTTCGCTGAAGGGGCCGTTTTCCGTATACTCCCGGAAGGCGGCGATGCTTTCCGGGTCCCGCAGTTGGGCGGGGGAACTGAAGGGCATATTGGTCATCCCCAATTCCTCCCCCTGGTAAACAAAGGGGGTGCCCTTCATAAAATGCAGGCAGGTCCCCAGCATGGCCGCCGAGTCCTCCCGCCACCTTCCCTCGTCCCCCAGGCGGGACACGATCCGGGGCTGGTCGTGGTTGCAGAAAAA
>JAISRN010000096.1 GCA_031273605.1 Spirochaetales bacterium
TGCCCCCCCTGGGGATCATCCGCAGGGTAGGCCCGCCACCACCAGATTCCCGGTCTCAAAACCGCCCTTGCCTGGGAATTTTCCACCCTAAGGGTTTGAACTTGGGAAAAGCTGCGGGACGAAGAAATTTCCAGGGTAAGAATCAAAGAAGAACCGGAAGTACTAAACAAAAAATCCACCGGGCAGCCTTGGGAATCTGGGCTTAGGATAAGTTCATTGGGGTAAGGCCGGAGGGCTATCAGCCGGGGGGTGGCTTCCAGAGTATTTTCCCCCACAGCAAAGGCCTCCCCCGGTCCGGCATGGGTTATTTCCTGGCCGTTCATAATGGCCGCGGCGCCCTGAATCACCATCAGATCAACCTGATCCCCCGGCCCGGACCGGGCGCTGATGACGCTTCCTCCGCTAACCTCGATTCTCCTTCCCTTTGACACGATGAGAATCATAGAATCCTGGGCCTTTATGTCGATTCCCCCTTGGTTAACCTCTACCCGGGGCACGGTGTTTTCACTCGTAATTTGAATCAAACTATTTTCCGCAATGTCCACCGCTACTCCGCCGGAAAAGGAAACGGTGGCCTCGGAAAGGCCGGAGGTTCTCACAAAGTCGCCATTGTATACGGGGCTGTCCTGCTGCAACCTGTCCCAAAGCACCCGGTCTTCGAACCGGCGTTGAGCGGCCCTGTACTTGTAGGAAATGGTTCCCACCGGGGATTCAGCCTGCTTGGAAAGGGTCCGGGTAAAATCGTTATAAAACAGGTAAAGGCAAAAAAAGGTTCCCGCGGTACAAAATAAGATAATAAGCAGATCAAAAAAACCGGGGCCCCCTGCTTTTCCTGAATTCCCTTTTGCCTTATCCAACTCCGCTAATTCCCAATCTTGTATTTTTTTTCGTCTTGATACGAATTTATCAACCCCGGATCGGGCCGGGGCAATCCCAAAATTTTTCGCAGTTCTTCCAGGGTTTCCGGCTTGGGCTGGGGCCCTTCCGGCGCCCTTAGGTTGATCACCGCATAGATTCTAACGGGTTTTTCCTTGCCCTTAACCGTGGCCTGGGGCATTTCCTCGGTAATTAAGTACTTGCCAATGAGTTTGTAGGTATTTTCGGTAATAAGAATATCCGTGGCAAAGGGTTTGTTTAAAGCCTCCGTCCGGGAGGCCAGATTAACCGCGTCCCCTATCACCGTGTATTCCATGCGGCTGCTGGACCCAATCTGCCCGGCAACCACATCTCCGGTATTAATGCCACAGCCAATTTTAATAACGGGCTTTTTATCGCCCCCCCGCCCGCGGTTAAATTCCTTTAGGGCTATGCGCATCATAATCGCGGAACGGACGCAGTTTAAGGCATCCCGGGCGGCGCTCCCCGACGACAGGGGGGCTCCCCAAACGGCCATAATGGCGTCGCCGATAAATTTATCCACCACCCCATTGGTTTGTTCCACACAGTCCACCATGGCGGTCATGTATTCGTTGAGAAAAGCCACCACCTCGCCGGGCTGCAGTTTTTCCGACATGGCGGTAAAGGAGCGAATATCGGAAAAGAAAATCGTTACCCTCTTGTTTTCCCCTCCCAGAGACAATTCCCCCTTTAAGGCGCGCTCGGCAATCTCTTTATTGATAAACCGGCCAAAGGTCTCTTTAAGGCGTTCCCGTTCCGCCAGCCCCCGGCTCATGGCAACAAAGCTATGGGTCAACAGGCCGATTTCGTCCCTGGTTTTCGGGGTAAGCTGAACGTCAAATTGGCCTTTTTCAATCAGCCTCGAAGCCTGGGCCAAATTTTTAAGGGGCCCGCTTATGGTTTTGGAAAAGAACCAGACAAAAAGAATGGCCAAAAAAAGCACCGCCCCGGTGAGGTAAATATTCCGCCGGGTAGTGGCCGCCACGCCTTCAAACACCAGGGAATACTCCACATTGGTAACCACCGCCGCCGGGATAACGGTAAGTTTTTGAAAGGCCCCAAAGTAACGCTCCCCGTCATTCCCGGTGTACAAAATTTGAAGGCTCCGTTCCGGCCTTTCCCACAGGGTTTTAATGAAAGGGACATCCGACCAATCGGCCCCCTGGTTTATCAGTTCGGCATCGGAATGAATTAAGAGTTCCCCCCCATCGGCAATCAGGCAGGATAGATTCACTCCGGCCCCAAAAGTTCCGGTTAAGTCTTCGGTGGAAAAAAAGATAAACACCGCCGCCCCTTGGGAATTTTCCCCGGAGGATTCCCCGTAGTAGGGGCACAGCATGGCCAAAACCGGAAGGCCAAACACCGGGGCGGCGTTAAGAACAAGCAGCTCCCCCTGCCGGCAGCGGGCGGCGGCGTCTTCCTGGGAGGCGATAAAGCCCTCGATCAAGCCGGGATCTAAATCGTTGGTTAAAAAGAACCGCCGGTTAATCAACGACTCCGGCAAATCATTATTTCCCCCTGAGTCCGGGGAAACAATGGCGGCCACATTCTGGTTTTGCTCAAAAAACACCTCCGCTGCCCGCCGGGAAACCGGAAGCCCCCCGGGAAGGCCGGCCAGGGCGGAGACGGTACCCAGCAGGGCTAAGGTGTTGGAGCGGACAGTGTTAAAGGCGGCCTCGGCTTCGGCGGCGGAGCGTTTATTAACGTTAAGGTTGTTATTTTCCGCGGTGATGCGGACATCCCCGGACACCATAACGGAAACCAAAAGGGTAATGGCGGCCAGGGAAACCAGCATAAGCGCCGTAATGATCATAACCAGCTTAAATCCGATGGTTCTCATCCCCGACGCCATCTTCAACTTCCCGGAGGTTTCGTTCCCTGCTTCTTTTTTCACTTGGTTCCTCATTATTGCCTGTCAGGGAGCCTTCAGGGCGCCCCAGGATTCCCAGGCCGGGGGAACGTTGCCCCCTGTCCTAAAGCAATCGGCGTCCCCCTGGGTTAAGACATAGGGCGCTACTGATTGGGCTATAGTCACCCCCGAAGACAGAGCCGAAAGGTCCAGCCGGGCGGTTTT
>JAISRN010000108.1 GCA_031273605.1 Spirochaetales bacterium
ATTGAGCTTATCTGCGCCGTCCAGGATACGGGGATCGGCATCCGGCGGAAGGATATGGAAAAACTTTTTTCCGAATATAATCAGGTTGATGTCAAAAGCAACCGGACCATCGAAGGAACGGGCCTGGGGCTTTCCATAACCAAGAACCTCGTAGAGATGATGTCCGGCTCCATTTCCGTGGAAAGCGAATACGGCAAGGGCAGCGTTTTTACGGTTCGGATTCCCCAGGGGATTGTTGACGATGAACCCCTGGGCAGGGAAACCGCGGCGAGCCTTAAAAATTTCCGGTTCAAAAACGAAACCCGGGAATCCAAAAACCTGGTCCGCAAACCCATGCCCTATGCCCGGGTGCTGGTGGTGGACGACGTGGTAACCAACCTGGCGGTGGCCAAGGGAGTCATGGCCCCCTACGGCATGATCGTTGACGGCGTTACCAGCGGCAAAATGGCGGTGGAGTTTTTGCGGAAAGAAAACGTCCGCTACGATGCGGTTTTTATGGATCACATGATGCCCGGCATGGACGGAATCGAGGCGGTCCGGATAATCCGTAACGAGATAGGAACCGACTACGCAAGGAATGTTCCCATCATAGCCTTAACGGCCAACGCCCTGGTGGGGAACGAGCAGATGTTCCTGGGCAACGGGTTTCAGGCGTTTTTGCCCAAGCCGATTAATATCCTGACCCTGGACAATATCTTAAACCAGTGGGTTCGGGACCCGGCGCGGGAGACCCCTTCGGAAGAGGCGGCCCTTCCCTCCGCCGCCCCGGAGCTTGAAACCGCCGATTCTCTGTGGGGGCTTAAACCGGCGGGAATCAACGTCGAAGCTGCCCTGGACCGGATGAACGGCGTTCGGGAAAGCTATCTGGAAATTCTCCGGGCCTTTGTCCGCCACACCCCGGACCAGCTTGATAAGCTCCCCCTAGGCACGGCGGAAGCCCTGGGGGATTACGCCATCACGGTTCACGGCCTTAAGGGGGCCAACTACGGAATTGGCGCCGACGAAGCGGGGCGGGAGGCGGCGGAGTTGGAAGCCCTTGCCAAGGCCGGGCGGTTCGAAGCGGTTTTGGAGAAGACCCCTTCCTTTATCAAAACCATGAAAACCCTCATCGCCGCCGTGGAGGCCACCCTGCCCCCCCTCCGCTCCGGCGGGGAAGCCAAACCCAGGCGGGACAAACCGGACGCCGCCTTCCTGGCGGACCTCCTGGAAGCCTGCAAAAAGTACGACATTGAAACTATGGAAAGGCTCCTATCGGTTTTGGAAGAGTCCGATTACCAATCCGGGGGAGACCTCATCGCCGAACTTCGGGAGGATCTGGACAAACTGGAATACGACGCCCTTCGGGAGCGCCTTGAAAAAAGGGACGGCGCCCCCCAGGGGTAACCTCGCCGCCGCCGGAGGCATAAAGGATTATTATCAATGAAAAACGGTTTAAAAAATATTTTCCACCGCTTTATCTTCTCCGACAAAATTCCCCTGGAAGGAAAGCTCATCAACACGATCTTTCTGTCGGGGATAATTTTTGCCTCCGCCGGGGTAATTACCCGGATATTCATGGGGGCCAGCATCTTTTTGCTTTTGGTGGTGCTGGCCATTGTCATTTCTATTGCCTGCCTGATGTACATTTGCAACCATTTTAACCTATACACCCTCTGCGCCGGGATCACCATCGTCCTTGTCTGCGATATTCTCCTCCCCGCCGCCTACTTCACCCTGGGCGGCGTGGCAAGCAGCGCCTCCGGGTATTTTATACTGAGCGTGGTTATTATCGTTCTCCTGTCCAAGGGGAAAAGCGGCATCATCTTTTTGGGGATTCATATTACTATAATTCTCCTTTGCTATTATATCAGTTACCTTTATCCGAATCTGGTGATCCGCCTGGCGGATCTCCTTATCTACGAAAACCCCCTGGCCTATTGGGATCATATCCAGTCCATCTTCATTATTGGCGGATGCATCGGCCTCATTATTAAGATTCAAAATAAAATATATCTGATGGAAAGAGGCAGGGCGGAGGATTCCCACCGCCAGGTTTTGCTGCGGGATAACCTGCTCCATCTGGTAAACAACGCGGCGGTCATCCTCCTGGCCTCGGGGGAAGACCAGTTTGAGGAATCCCTCATAAAGAGCATGGAAGATATGGCCTGCTGCGTGGATGTTGATCGGATCTGTATCTGGAAATTCCGGGGGCCCGGGGAATTGCCCCGTTATTTAAAGATGTATGAATGGCTGCGCTCCGGGGATCCCCGGAGAAAAAATAAAAATGTGGGAACCCTGCCTGAGTATTTTGAAGGCATTGCCCACTGGGAATATGCCTTTTCCCAGGGGCGGCCCTTCAACGGCCCCGTAAAAAGTTTATCCGCGGAAGAACGGAACCTGCTGCCCAACTCCAGCGTTTTATCCGTTTTGGCAATCCCCGTGTCCCTGCAAGACGAGTTTTGGGGCTTTGTCAGTTTCGGGGATTACCGGGAAGAACGCCATTTTTCCGTCCAGGAAGAAGGGATTCTGCAATCCGCCGGACTGCTGATTGCCACTGCCGTGGCCCGCAATGAAATGACCGAAAATCTTATCCAGGCCAGGGAGGAAGCCCTGATCAGCACCAGGGCCAAAAGTCAATTTCTTGCCCGAATCAGCCACGAGATCCGCACCCCCCTGAACGCCATCATCGGCCTCTCCGAGGTGGAATTGGGGAAAAGCACCGGCCTCTACACCGAAAGCATGAACAACCTGGAAAATATCTACAACTCAGGAACTACCCTGCTGAATATTATCAATGACATTTTAGACGTATCGAAAATTGAATCCGGCAAAATGGAACTGGTTCCCGTGGAGTACGCCCTTGCCAACATGATAAACGACGCCGTTTCCCTCAACGTGGTCCGGGTGGGCAGCAAACCCATCGTCTTTGAACTCCGGCTGGACGAAACCATCCCTTCCCGGCTCTTTGGGGACGAACTGCGGGTCCGGCAAATTCTCAACAACCTGTTAAGCAACGCCATTAAATACACCCGGGAAGGCCGGGTTATTCTGGACATCGGCTTTCGGCGGGAGGAGGATCGTATCGAGCTTATCTGCGCCGTCCGGGATACGGGGATCGGCATCCGGCAGGAAGACATGGAAAAGCTCTTTGCCGAATACAACCAGATTGATACCGAAAGCAACCGGACCATCGAAGGAACGGGCCTGGGGCTTTCCATAACCAAGAATCTCCTAGAGATGATGTCCGGCTCCATTTCCGTGGAAAGCGAATACGGCAGGGGCAGCGCCTTTACGGTTCGGATTCCCCAGGGGATTGTTAACGATGAACCCCTGGGGGGAGAAACCGCGGCGAGCCTTAAAAATTTCCGGTTCAAACAGCAGAACCGGGAAAGGATCAAAAATATGGTCCGCAAACCCATGCCCTATGCCCGGGTGCTGGTGGTGGACGACGTGGTAACCAACCTGGCGGTGGCCAAGGGAATCATGGCCCCCTACGGCATGATCGTTGACGGCGTTACCAGCGGCAAAATGGCGGTGGAGTTTTTGCGGAAAGAAAACGTCCGCTACGACGCGGTTTTTATGGACCACATGATGCCCGGCATGGACGGAATCGAAGCGGTCCGGATAATCCGGAACGAGATAGGAACCGACTACGCAAGGAATGTTCCCATCATAGCCTTAACGGCCAACGCCCTGGTGGGGAACGAGCAGATGTTTCTGGACAATGGTTTTCAAGGTTTCTTGCCCAAGCCGATTAATATCCAGACCCTGGACAGCATCTTAAACCAGTGGGTCCGGGACCCGGCGCGGGAAACCTCCCTGGAAGATGCGGTTGTACCCCCGCCCCCTTCTCCGGAGCTTGAGATGGACGACTCCCTGTGGGAGCTTAAATTGGCGGGAATCAACGTCGAGGCCGCCCTGGACCGGATGAACGGCATCCGGGAAAGCTATCTGGAAATTCTCCGGGCCTTTGTCCGCCATACCCCGGCCCAGCTTAATAAGCTCCCCCTCAACACGGCGGAAACCCTGGGGGAATACGCCATCACGGTTCACGGCCTTAAGGGGGCCAACTACGGGATTGGCGCCGACGAGGCGGGGCATGGGGCGGCGGCCCTGGAGGCCCTTGCCAAGGCCGGGCAGTTTGAGGCGATTCTGGAGGGAACCCCCCCCTTTATCAAAACCATGGAAAAGCTCATCGCCGCCATAGAGGCCGTAACCGGTTCTTTGCGCTCCGGCCCGGAAGAGGGCCCCAAGCCCCGCCGGGACGAACCGGAGGCTGCCCTTCTGGCGGATCTCCTGGAAGCCTGCAAAAGGTACGACATGGAAACCATGGAAAGGCTCCTGTCGGTTCTGGAAGGATACGCATACCTTTCCGGGGGAGACCTCATCGCCGAACTCCGGGAAGACCTGGACAATCTGGAATACGACACCCTCCGGAAGCGCCTTGAGAATTTAATGAGTTAGGGGGGGCGCTTTCCCAAAAACTAAAGTTTTGGGAAAGCCTCCTTAGGATGATTGACCGGACCGCTTTATGACTGATCCCGCATCTCAAAGAGCTTGATCCCCTCCTGGGGAAAGTGCTCCTTAACCTTGGCAATGGCCGCCTTCACCCGGGCGGCCTCGTCATCTTCGCAGTAAACGATAATGATAAAGTTTTCCTCCGGCCAAATGTGATCCCCGTATTTCGGCTCCGTGTTGCCCTCGCCGTAAACCACGGGGATCTTCGTAAAGTGCTTGGCCGCCTTGTATTCCCGCAGAGCTTCTCTGATGTCATCTTCCACGGCTTGGTCGGCTATAATTTCTATGCGTACCATTTGGCTCCCCTTAATGAACGGAATCCGGAAGGGTTTCCCCAACCGGCAGAGTCAAAGACTGCTCCAGCCGGGAGTAGCGGCTCCTCCGCCGTTTTTCTTTATTAAACGCGGCATACAGGGCGGGAACGAAAAACAAGGTTATCAGGGTGCTGGAAATCATGCCCCCCAGCACGGTAAACCCGATGTCCTGAATCATAGCCGCCTCCTCGCCGGTGGTAAGGGCCATGGGAAGCATCCCAAAAATAGTGGTAAGGCTTGTCATCAGGATCGGCCTTAACCGGTTGCCCCCGGCCTCAATGCAGGCCTGGGTAACCGTCAGGCCCCGTTGAACCAGCAGGTTAGTGTAGTCCACCAAAACAATGCCGTTATTAACCACAATCCCCACGAGCATAATAACCCCCACCGCGGTAAGCATGGAGAAGGGCCTTCCGGCAATCAGGTATATTCCGACAATGCCGATGGCCAGGAAAGGGATGCTGGCCAGGATAATGAAAGGGTCCTTTAGGGATTCAAACTGGCTGGCCATAACCCCAAAAACCAGGGCAATGGCAATAATCACAATAGCCACAAACTTGACAATCATTTCCTGGGTCTCCCGCCAGTTGCCTTCGTAACGGATAATAACCCCCTCCCTCAAAACCAGTTTTTCATTAACCAGGGTTTGAACCATGGTCTCGGCCACGTTTTCCGGCACTCCGGACTTAACCCGGGCGGTAACGTGCACCAGCCGGGATTGGTTTTCCCGGTTAATGCTGACCGGGCCGGTGGTCTTTACCAGGGAGGCA
>JAISRN010000119.1 GCA_031273605.1 Spirochaetales bacterium
GGAAGAAGCATACCAGGGCCGCGGATAATTCCCAGATCGAGAGAACCCCAAGCCCCGCGAAGATCCCCCGGGAACCGGTTAGTACATAGCCCACAATGGCCGCGGGGATAAGACCCGGCAGCATGATGACCGCCGCCGCGATGACATATATCAGCACTAAAAAACCCGCGCTGAGGCCGGCCCCGGTCCAGCGCAGGGAGAGGTAGTTTATACCGATCAGCAGCAGGGAAAACAGGACAAAGGCCAGGATTACCAGGGCGGTTACACGGGGGTCTTCCCCCAGGATCAGAGCCGCGGCGCCGAACATGAATACGCTTTCCACCAGAATTTTAAGCACAAAGGCCAGGTTACTCCAAAGGATCTTTGAAAATGACGGAGCCGGGACAAGGTATATATAGGGAAAATACAATTCCCTGATACCCTGCCCGGTACCGATGATGAAAATTTGCGCCCACATAAGGGTATACAGGATAAGCAGGATACCGGCCTCGTTGTCCCGGATCATCAGGGCGAAGATCACCGCGAGCGCCCCCAGCAAAGCCGAGGGCAGCCCCCAGAGGCCCAGGCGGTTCGCCCGGAAGGATTCCCGCAGGTGCTTATGAAAGAGCGCCGCCGCCCCGGAACCGCCCATGCCGGCTTTAAACACCCGCGCCCTTTTGGGCGAACCGGCGCCGGTTCCCAGGCGCCCCCCGGCGGCGGCTCGTTTTTTCTCGAAGGCTGTTTCGGCGGCGGCCAGTACGTCCTCGTAGTAATCGGGGTTGGAACGGGCGATGACGGCGAAAAGCAGCCCGCCAGCCAGGGGCAGCAGGCTCAGGAACAAAAGGCCCGAACCCGTATCGCCCCGGATCAGACGGATCGCGCCCTCGGAAGCCCAGCCCGCGACGGGAACCCAGGAAAAGAAGGGGGAGCCCAAGGCCCTTTCCGCGGCCGTCCATATATCGCCGGTTTGGACAAACGGTATAAGCCCGTAGGCCGCCAGGGGCAGAAAGACGGCAAGGACGGTCAGCCGCACCGCGCGCTTAGGCCCGCTCCTCCCGTTGGTAAAGCCATAGATGACCAGCGACAGCATGAGCAGCGGCGGCACCGCCAGTACAAAGCCCAGCAGCACCAGTGTTAGGGCCCCAAAGCCCAGCCCAAAAGTGATGCCGAGGAGGCCCCCTTGAAGCAGGATAAAAAAACCGACATACAATGCCGTCTTTGCCATCCGCGCCACGCCGTATATAAGAACGGTCCGGGGGCTGAGGGGAGAAACAAAAAGTAAATTCACATCGCTCATAACAAAGATCGTGTCCCCCGTGGACAGCCCCTTTTGCAGGGTCGTAAGGGCAAAGAACAGGACCAGGAGAAAAAGAATGCCCTTGAGCCATATAATATCGGAAAAGCCCTCCGGGGGGGTAAAATTTGACAACCAGAGGTTACCAAGGATGAACGCCAGGGCGAGGATGTATAAAGCCAGCTTACCGGGTTTACGGGGGAGTTCCAAAAAACTGTTTTTAACGCTCCTCGTTACCAGGTAGACCAGACTGTTCACGCCCCGCTCCCGTCTCCGGTAATGGAGAAGTACATTTCCTCAAGGCTTTCCCCCGCCCGCAGCTCCTCCCGGCGGCAGACCCGGGCGATCCGCCCCTGCACCATGATGTAGGTTAGGTCCCAGTTTTCTTCCATGGTTTCGATCATGTGGGTACTAAGCAGCAGGGCGCAGCCGCTTTTTTTTAACTCCGCCATAAGGGCCTTGAGTTCCCGGATACCCTGGGGATCGATACCGACCAGAGGTTCGTCAAAAACAAGGGCCTTAGGCTCCGGCAGCAGGGCGCAGCACAGGCTTAACTTCTGCTGCATCCCCTTGGACAATTCCTTGCCCAGCTTCCGTCTTTTGTCCTCCAGATCAAAGCGGCGCAGCAGTTCCGCTGCCCGGCCCTCCCAGGAGGAAAGCCGGTAGGCCCGGGCGATAAACTCCAGGTGTTCCTCCGCGGTCAGCAGGGGATACAGCGCGGGGAATTCCGGCACATACCCCAGCAGGCGCTTCGCCTCCGGCGTGGTGTTCCCATACCCGCCTATGGTGATACGGCCGTCGAAACGCAGCAGGGCGCAGATGGATTTGATAATGGTAGACTTGCCCGCCCCGTTCGGTCCCAATAATACCGCCGTCTCTCCCCCCTCGACATCAACACAAACCCGGTCATTGGCCAGGAGTTTCCCGTATCGTTTGGTAACGTTTTCCGCGTGGATCATAAAAAATTATAACAAGCCCCGCGGACCCAAGTCAACTTGAAACACTTTCATATTTAGAAACAATCGTTGTAAGAATAATGAAGATACCGCGGGGCAAGCCTCAAGCAAGCGCGAAGCAAAGGTTCGGCGTGGTTAATTTTCTTCTGGCTTGTTCTTTTTGTGAATATTTGTTAGGCTTTTCTAACCTATACCTATGTAAGGAGTGTTATGATGCAGGAAAAAACATCCGCCCGGGGGGAAAACAGCTTTGCGGCGTTTCTCTCCTTTGGCGGCGAGTGTAAGGGGAAGCTCGTCGCTTCGGTCTTATTCGCCGTGGCCGGGGTAGCCGCGGGGATCGTTCCCTACTTTGCGGTATCCCGGATCCTCATCTGGCTTTTTGCCGGATCGGCCCTTTTGGCGGGGATCGTCCCCTGGGTGCTGGCCGCCCTTGGGGGCTATACGGTGTATGTCATTTGCAACGGCGTATCCACCTCCCTGTCCCACGTGGCGGCCTTCACCATCCTCAGGAACATCCGGGTCAGGGTGGCGGCAAAGCTCCAGCGGGTGCCCCTGGGGACGGTGCTCGATACTCCCTCGGGGAAGTACAAAAACATCATCGTGGACACGGTGGAAAAGCTGGAAAAGCTCATTGCCCACATGATCCCGGAGATCACCTCCAACCTGCTGATTCCCCTGGGGGTGATCGCCTACCTCTTTGTCCTGGACTGGCGCATGGCCCTGTTCTCCCTGGTAACCATCCCCGTGGGGATCTTCGCCTATATGGGCATGATGAAGGATTACGCGGCGCGGATGGAAAAATACAAGAGCGCCAACAACCACATGAACGCCACCATTGTGGAATATGTAAACGGCATCGAGGTTATCAAGGCCTTTAACCAGAGCACGGAGTCCTACGGAAAATACACCGCCGCGGTGAAGGACTTTCGGGATTCCACTCTGGAGTGGTGGCGAAACTGCTGGCTGTACATGGCCCTGGGGCTTTCTATCCTCCCCAGTACGCTTATCGTTATGCTTCCCATGGGGGCCTGGCTCTACAGCGGGGGGACCATTGACGCCCCCACCCTGGTTACCTGCATCATCCTCTCCATGGCCATAGCGGGGCCCCTGATCAAGGTTATCAGTTTTACCGACAACTTCGCCATCATCGATTCGGTGATGAAGGAGATAGGCGCCCTGCTGGTCCTGCCGGAGCTTACCAGGCCGGAGCAGGAGGTAGAGCTTGCGGGGGAGGATTTTGTGGTGGAGGAACTGCGCTTTGCCTACCATGAACAAGAGGTTCTTAAGGGTATTTCCTTCCGCACAAGTCCTGGGCAGGTAACGGCCCTGGTGGGGCCCTCGGGGAGCGGCAAGTCCACCATCGCCCGGCTCCTGGCGGGCTTTTGGGACCCCAGCGGCGGGAGCATCCGTTTCGGCGGCCGGGACCTCCGGGAAATTCCCCAAAACCAGTTTTCCCGGTCCGTCAGTTATGTTTCCCAGGACAACTTTTTATTCAACATCCCGATTATCGAAAACATCCGCATAGGCCGCCCGGACGCGGGGGACGATGAGGTGATCGAGGCCGCCAAGGCCGCCAACTGCCACGACTTTATCACGGCCCTGGAGGGGGGCTACCGAACCCTGGCGGGGGACGCCGGGGGCGCCCTGTCCGGCGGGGAGCGGCAGCGGATCGCCATTGCCCGGGCAATTCTGAAAAAGGCCCCGGTGCTTATCCTGGACGAGGCCACCGCTTTTTCCGACCCCGAGGGGGAGGATAAGATCCAGGAATCCCTTTCCAAGCTGGCGGCGGGCAAAACCCTGATCGTCATTGCCCACCGGCTGTCCACGGTGGTCAAGGCCGGACAGATTTTGGTGATCGCCTGCGGCCGGATCGAATCCTCAGGACGCCACGGGGAACTCCTGGACAAGAGCCCGGTATACCGGGAGCTTTGGAAAAATTACGAAGAGATCGCAGAGAAAGCGGAACCGGAGGAGGGGGGAAATGTTTAAGATCGTCAAACGCATTTTTAGTACGGCGGGCTCCTTTAAGACCAACCTGAAACTCAGCTTTGTTTACAGCGTCCTCCACTCCCTCTTTGAGGCGCTTCCCATCTGGGGGGTGGTCTATCTCTTTTCCCGGCTGGACCGGATAAACGCCGGGGTTATGCTTGTCTGCTTCGGCATCATGGCGGTGAGCGTTGCCGGCAGGGCCTTTGCCAAATACCGCCTGCAGGATAAGCAGAGCGGCACGGGCTACAAAATCTACGCGGAAAAACGGATCCTCATCGGCAACAAATTAAAACGGGCGCCCCTGGGTTACTTTAACGAAAAAAGCCTGGGGGAGATCACCGCGGCCCTTACCACCACCTTGAGCGATCTGGAGATGTTCTCCATCCAGGTGCTGGACAGCATCTTAAGCGGCGTAACCTATGTGGTGATCCTGGGGGCGGCCCTCTCTTTCTTCAACCCCTTTATCGGCCTTATCACCTTCGCGGGATTACTGCTGGCCCTCCTGGTGCAGAACGCCATGCTCCGTGTGGGGGCAAAGCTGGCGCCCCGGCGGCAGGCGGCCCAGAACGGCATGATAACCGAGGCGCTGGAATACATCCGGGGCATGGGGGTGGTAAAAGCCTTCGGCCTGGGACAGGGAAACCAGGACAGGGTGAACGCATCCTTTGAGGAAAGCCGGGCGGCGAATATGGCGATTGAGCGGGGGTCCATCAAACTTATGGCCCTCTATCAAGGAATATTCCGCCTGGCCTCCTCCGCCATCATGGTAAGCGCCCCCTACCTGTTCCTTGGGGGGCGGCTCGACCTTCCAAGCTGCGTGATGCTGCTGGTGGCAACCTTCACCATCTTTGCGCCCATGGAAACCATGGGAATGTACGCCGCCCTTGTGCGTTTCGTGGACGCCTCTCTGGACCAGGTGCAGGAGGTGGAAAACGTGCCCCTGCTGGATGAAAAATCAAAGGAAGTTTCCTTTGATCGTTTTGACATTGAATTCAAGAACGTCTCCTTTGGCTACGGCCGGCGGGAAGTTATTCATAACGTGAGTTTTGCCATTCCCCAGGGGAGCGCCACCGCTATCGTGGGGCCCTCCGGGGGCGGCAAGACCACCCTGTGCCGCCTGATCGCCCGCTTCTGGGACGTGGACAGCGGCCAGGTCCTGGTGGGGGGGATCGACGTGCGGGACATCACCTGCGACAGTCTCCTTAAAAACATGAGCATGGTCTTCCAGCAGGTGTACCTTTTTAACGACAGCGTCGCGGCGAACATCCGCTTTGGAAAGCCCGGCGCCTCGATGGAGGAAATTATCGAAGCGGCAAAGAAGGCGTGGTGCCACGATTTTATCGCCGCCCTGCCCGGCGGCTACGACACGGTGGTTGGGGAAGGGGGTTCCTCCCTTTCCGGCGGGGAAAAGCAGCGGATCTCCATTGCCCGGGCAATCCTGAAGGACGCGCCCATCGTCATCCTGGACGAGGCCACCGCCAGCCTAGACCCGGAAAACGAGTATTACATCAAACAGGCCCTTGACGAGCTTACCCGGAACAAGACCCTCATCATCATCGCCCACCGGCTGTCCACGGTCCGCCAGGCGGATCAGATTTTAGCGCTGGATAAGGGCTCCATCGTTCAGCGGGGGAAACACGCCGACCTGCTGCGGGAGGAAGGGCTCTACCGCCGCTTTGTGGAGATCCGCCGGAAAAGCGCGGGCTGGCAGTTGGGGTAAAGGTAAAGTTAATCTCAGGCCCCGGCCTCCCGCCAGGCTTTAATTTGCTCTTCGCAGGAACGCATGGCCAGGATGGTTTTTTCAATAAGCCCATCCAACTCCCAGCCCAGGAGGGCCGCCCCCTGTTCAATAACCGGCCGGGAACAGCCGGCGGCAAAGTTGAGGGACTTAAACTTTTTTTTAACCGACTTGACCTCCATGTCCATCACGCTCTTGGAGGGGCGCATAAGGGCGGCGGCGCCAATCAGCCCGGAAAGCTCATCCTCGGCGTAGAGGATCTTTTCCATTTGATGCTCCGGCTTAATGTCCACCACCAGGCCCCAGCCGTGGCTGCAAATGCTGCGAATGATATCCTCCCCCACCCCGGCGGGGCGCAGAAGTTCCGGAGCCTTGCGGCAGTGCTCTTCGGGAAACTGCTCAAAATCAATGTCGTGAAGGAGCCCCGCGATGCCCCAGTATTCCTCATCTTCGCCAAACCCCTCTTCCCGGGCAAACCATCTCATAATTCCCTCCACGGTAAGGGCATGTTCCAGATGAAAGGGGTCCTGGTTGTACTTTTTTAACAGCTCCCAGGCGGCGGCGCGTTCAATAGTTTTCAATTAAGTTACCTCCACACAAACCAGATAAAAACGCAGGTACAAAAAGTTGTGATAAAAGTAAAGGGAAAGCCTATCTTAAGCCACTGGGCAAAGCTGGTTTTATAGCCCTGCTTTTTTAGGATGCCCAGGGTAACCACGTTGGCGGAAGCCCCAAAGGGGGTCAGGTTGCCCCCCATGCAGGAGGCCGCCAGCAGGGCGAACATATAAAGCTCCGGTTTAAGGTTCAACTGGACGGCCAGGGTGGCGGCCACGGGAAGCATGGCAATAATGTAAGGAACGTTGTCCACAAATCCTGAAATAACCACGGAAACCAGGATAATTAAAATATAACCCAAAAGAACATTGCTGCCCACCACCCCGGAAAGGAAGCCGGCAAAGTCGGTTAAAAGCCCCACTTCGGAAACCGCTCCCACCACGATAAAAATGCCGATGAGGAAAAAGACCGTATCCCAATCCAGGTTTTTAATGAGGGAAAGGGAAGCCCGGCCGGATTCCCGGCGGATAAAGCGGTACCAAAAAAGGCCGGCCAGTCCTAAGATCATGACCACCAGCCCGGAAAAGAGGGAAACCCCCTCATACAAAAAAGAGGCTATGGCCAGCCCGGCTATCATAAGAATCAAAAGAAGGGTGGGAACAATAGAAAGAACCTTTTCTTTTTCAATTTCAATTTTTTCTTTTCCCGATTTGGCGAAAAACTGATAAAAGAAAACCGCCCCGCTTACCATGCCGATCTGTATGGCAAAAAAGATAGAGGGCCGTCCCAGGTAAACAAAAAAATCATTAAAACCATAATGGGCATAATCGGCAAAAATCATGGAAGGAGGGTCTCCCACCAGGGTGGCGGTTCCCTGAAGGTTCGCCATTACCGCCAACCCGGTCATAAAGTAGGTGGGATTCATTTTCAGCTTGCCGCAGAGGGCCAGGGCAATGGGCGCCATAACCAACACGGTGGCGACATTTTCCACGAAAGCCGAAATAAATCCGGTCATCATCAGGAGAATCACAATCCCCAGCCCCACGCTGGGGGACCGGGTGATGATCACATCCGCAATAACCGCGGGAACCCGGGAGTAGATAAATAATTCCGCAATAATGAGGCTGCCCACATAGATTAAAAGGATGTTCCAGTTAATGAGCTTCGTAAGAACCTCGCCGGGGGAAACCACCTGCAAAATTAAAAGCAGCGCCGCCGCCCCCAGGGAGCCGAAAGATTTTTTTGAAGGGAAGGCCACAATCACCCCATACATGACCACCGCCAAACCCAGTACTACCCATTTCATTATTGTTGTACAGTTCTCCTGTTTTCGTCTTTTATCCGGGGGAATTTTTAAAATACCCATTTAAGATTTCCCCACCCCAATCTTAGCCATTTCCA
>JAISRN010000145.1 GCA_031273605.1 Spirochaetales bacterium
CCCGCAAAGAAACAGGTAAAAGCCCCGGTTAAGAAGGCCCAACGCCCCGCCGGGGAATACAGGCCGGCCTTTCCCGCCGCTTCCCCCGCCCGGACCCCCGCCGAACAGAGGCCTGTAACAGCGGTGTCCTCCGTTGCTGACAGCGGGAAAAACCCCGCCGGGAACGCGCCGCCGGAAAGCCCCCGGCCCGGCGTCTGGCCCGAAAAAATAGCAAGACTTCCCCCCCTCCAGCAGGCTCTGGTATGGTCGGAAATTTTGGGGGCTCCCCGGAGCGAATATTAGGCGCCGTATTGTTTGGCAAGCAGTTCCAGTTCGGGGGCTGTAAGCCATGCGCTAAGGCAGCCGGGGGAAGTAATGCATTTTCCGCCGGTACAGTTTCCCAGTAGGACGCATTCTGCAAAGGGTCTATGGTGGTAAATACCATAAAGAAAACCCGCAAGAAACGCATCTCCGGCGCCGGTGGAATCCGCAAAAATAAATTCCGGTATGGCCGGGATAATATACATGCCGGAAGCTTCGCTGACAAGACAGCCGCCGCTGTCGAGTTTTACGATAACCCTGTCAAAGTAATCAGACAGCCGCCGGGCCGCTTCCTCGGGGTTTTTCGCACCGGTGATTTTCAGGGCTTCTTTCCGGTTGGGAGTAAAATAGTCCGCCGTCTCGAGATAGTCTGAGTACTTTGCAAGGGACATGGTATCGTCCCAGCCCATGTCAAAAACAAGAATAGTTCCTTCCTTCTTAAGCCGCCGGTATACATCCAGATAGCCCACTTGCATGAGCACCGCCTTTGCTCCGCTGCAAAGCCGGTACATCCGCTCAAGTTCCGTATCTCCCGGGGGCGCTTTTTTTGTATACGAGATAAAGGTCCGTTCCCCCGGAGTAAGGGCCGCGGTACTTACCGTAAGGGGAATGCCGGTTTCCCCGAAAAGCGCTTCTCCGGTCAGGAAATTTTCGGGAACAAGCCCCATGGAGCGCATTTCATCCAGGGCAAAGCGGGAAAACATATCTTTCCCAAGCCAGGTACCGGCTTTTACGGGAATTCCCAGACGATGCAGGGTGATGAGGGTCATCATCACCCCGCCTCCAAGCTGAACCGAGAATCCCTCTGAAAAAAGCTCTTCTCCCTCAGAAGGAAGGCGGGGCAGGCCTGAGTATATCAAGTCAATGTTGGTAATTCCCGCTCCGGCAATAAAAGACATACTCAATCCAAAACTATGGTGTATAGGTCCCATCAAAAAAGGGGGCGTTGTATTCGGTATACTTTGCCGCCAGAACCTTTGCGATTGAATATGAATTGACAAGGGGATGCAGCATCAACGCATCCGCCGCCAGGGATTGATCTTTTTCAAGTATTGCCCTGGCGGCAAGCCGTTCATAGATCTTTACACGGCGTATCTGCTCCAGCCGCTGTTCATCAATCTCTTCAAAACGGTGCGGCAAAGGTCCTTCTGCATTGATATCACAGCTTACTTCCACCACATCGCCGTCCTCAAGACCGGCAATGCTTTTCCGGTTCGGCACACAGAGGATCATGGTTTTTTTCTTTTCACCGGCGCGGGAATTCCTGACAATATCGATAAACTCAAGGGCCACTCCGGCATAGCCCCCTGAATCGGGAGCATGGATATCAAAACTCCAGGGTTTATCCCGGTGTATTCCGGTTTCACCGGCCATATATGAATCTTCCCGGCGGCTGTACCATTTTTCGTAGATCTCAAGGCATTTATCAAAATCATTTTCAATATCAAGCCCGTCCAGTTCTTTCATCATGCCGCGGTTAACTTCTTCGATAATCTCTCCCCGGGTCTTTCCCGCTTTTTTAATATTTGCCAGGGCTTTTTCAGGATAGAAGTAGTAATAAAGATATTCATTGGGTACACAGCGTATATGCCGCAGCAGATCCTGTTCAAAAAAACGAAGGTCCGTTTTGGCATAAGCTTCCGGAGACGCGATAAGGGAATCCATAATCTCTTTTCCACGGAGCTTGATACTTTTAAAAAATGAAAGATGATTGAGCCCGTAAAGTTCACCTGAAATCTCGCCAGCCTGGGCGCCGTAAAAGGCGGCAAACTGATGGAGCATGCCGCTGGGGGCGTCACAGATTCCGTAACAGAAATTGTATCCCAGATCGCAAAGAGCCTGGGATACAAGCCCCGCAGGGTTGGTAAAGTTAAAAACCTTAACCCCGGAGCGGGCATATTTTTTTATCAGACCGCAATAAAAAACCAGCGCGGGAATTGAACGCATGGCAAAGGAAAAGCCCGCTGCGCCGGTGGTTTCCTGACCCAGCACTCCTTCGGCCAGGGCAGTCCGTTCATCCCGGACCCGCAGGGCGTCTCCCCCCGGACGGATTGTGGTGATCACATAATCCGCGCCATTGAGTACGGCGGCGGGATCGGTGCTTGTTATAACTTCAAGATCCGGGGCGAGGAGTTTTGCCAGACAAGAAGCCATACCGCCGAAGATACGCAGTTTTTCACTATTGTTGTCCATAAAGGCAAGGCTGGTAATCCCAAGATCCGCGGAGCGGAGGGCAATGCTTTTTGCCAGAAACATGGAGCGGACTCCGCCGCCGCCGATAATTGCGATCTTCACTTTTATCCCATCCTTCCTATTCTTTAATGGCCCCGGCAGTCAGGCTGCGCACTATCTGTTCCTGGAAAAGGGCAAAGACCACAATGCTGGGAATTATTGCAATAACAATTGCCGCAAACATGGCCGTATAGTTAAAACTGAACTGGGATGTAAAATAACTTAACGAAAGCGGCAGGGTCCTGGCGCTTTGGGAACTTGTCAGTACCAGGGCAAAGGTAAATTCATTCCAGCAGTTAAGGAAAGTAAGCACCCCCGCACTGGCAAGTCCGCTCTTTGCCATGGGCAGCATTATCTGGAAAAAAACCCTGACAAATCCCGCGCCGTCCATTACCGCAGCTTCTTCCATGCTGCGGGGAATTGATTGAAAGGTACCCCGCAGTATAAGAAGAGACATGGGAAGGTTAAGGGCTGTGTAGACCAGTACCAGGCCGCTCTTTTTATTTGCAAGATGCAGGGCATTAATGGTCATATATACCGGATGCAGCAGGGCCGTCATGGGTATTACCAGTGAAAGGGAAAGCAAAAGATATAAAATGTTTTTTCCCCGGAATTGGTAGCGGGCAAAAATATAGGCTGCCATGGCAAGAAAAAATACATTTACCACGGTGGTAATTGAAGTAATAACCACACTGTTAAAAAAATACTGCAAAATCGGGGATATTTTTAAAGCCTGGGTATAACCGTCAAAACTGAACCGGGAGGGCAGGGATATTCCGTTGGAGAGAATTTCCGCATTTGTTTTGAAGGAAGACATGAACACCCACACCAAAGGAAACAGGGCGGTACAGACACAGCCAAGAAGGAAAACATACTTTGCCACAAAGCCAAGTTTTTCAACGGTTTTTAAATGTTTAAATGTCCGCATGCTCTTCCCCCTGTTTAATAATCGGCCTCATTAACTTTAAAGGATCTGTTGATTAAGGTCATGGAAAAAAGCCCCACCACAATGATACATACCCCGATAGTATTGGCATAGGCATAATTGTATTCCGACCGGTATACACCGTACAAAAGAAGGGGCAGGTTGGTGGTCATCTTTCCCGGACCGCCGTTGGTAGTAACATAAATAAGGTCGAACATCTGAAGCATATAACTGGCGGCCATTACCATGGTGGTACCGATGATCTTTTTGAGAAGGGGCAGCATAATAAGCCGATCAATCTGAAAATTGCTTGCCCCGTCTACCCTGGCGGCTTCCAGCATGGATTCATCGATGCTCAAGGCCTGGGCAAGAACGATGATGGTAGTATAACCGGCAAAGAGAAACCAGGTCATGGTTACCGAGGGAAACGCCGTGGCGGCATCCATAAGCCAATTTTTGTTTATATCACCGAATCCCAAAAGGCGGATCAATGAATTGAGTACGCCGAACCGGGGATTAAACACATTAACAAAAATCATCCCGATGGCGGCATTGGAGATAATGTTCGGCACCATATAAACGGTTCTAATCGCTTTCCAGCCCCAGGGCCGCTTGTAGAGGATCAGCGCAAGGAATACCCCAAGAGATACATGGGCGATGCAGTGAATCAAAATCCAGATAAGGGTGTTTTTTAGGGCCATATAAAAATCCGGATCCTTAAAAAGCCGGATATAATTGGCAAAACCGGTAAAGTGAATACCGGGGGACATTAAACGCCAGTCGGTAAGGGAACTGGCAAAAACCATTATGAGGGGCGCCGCGTAAATAAGCATAAATAGAATTACCGAGGGGGCAAGAAAAAGAACAAGCCACCGTTTTTTGATTTTCACCGGAACCTCCGTAGATGATTTTCCCGCAGCAGGCAGAAACGGCTGTATACAGAAAAGGGGAAAGTATCCTAAAAGTTAGGAACTTTTAGGATACTTTCCTCCCTGGATTCACCCGGTTAATTATTTTTGGCGGCGCCTTCGGTTAGGAGCTGACAGAACTGCTCGGGGGTAATGCTTCCTGCGGCAAGCCGGGGTAATTCCTGGCTTACAATGTCAAGCAGATTCGGGTACATGGTGGCCTGGAGATTATCGGACCTAAACTGGGCGTTATTGGCCTGATCCAGGAAATTTACCAAAAGGGGCCATTTCTGTTTTGCCTGATCGCTAATGGGAACACCGGGAGAGCTCGGGACCATTCCCTGGATCTCTAAGGCTACCTGTTGGGCATGGGCGCTGGTAAAAAATTTAACCATGGCAATGGAAGCTTCCTGCAGGGCAGGATCTTTTTGTTTGGTTACAAAGTAACCCTGAATGGGCGCATCGTAAACAAAGCCGCCGGGGTAAACCGCCGCTCCTACCTTGTCCGCAAATCCCGCGCTGGTTTTAGTGGTGTCGGAGAAATCTCCCATCATCCAGGGGCCGTTGGCGATCATCGCCGCATTTCCGGAGAGGAAGTTATTCGCGGCATGCTCATAGGCGCCGCCTACCGCATCCACCGTGGTATAATTCCGGAGCATATTCTGAATCAGGGCGGCCGCCTTAATCATTTCCGGGGTATTGTAATTGTTGGGAGTCATTTGCTGCATAAACGCAAGTCCCGCAGTGTTTTCCGTTGCTATTATTGCACCCATCCAGAGCATGCTTATCCAGGCGGAATCGGCGGTGTCCAGAGCCAAAGGAGTAATCCCCGCTGCTTTAAGGGTGTCGCACTGCCTGAAAAATTCATCCCAGCTGGCGGCGGGCGCGGTTATCCCCGCTTTGGCAAAAAGTTCCTTGTTGTAAAAATAGCCTATGACACTTCCTTCGGAGGAAGATGCATATATCTTTCCGTCCCGGCTGTTAACCGTCAGGGCGGTATCGCTGTAAAGGGCTTTCCATTCGGAATCCCCGTTGATTACGGCAGTTAAATCAACCACCACATCACGGGCAAGGGCCGGATCAAGCAGATTATAACCGCCCCCATAAATCACCGGAGGTACATCCCCGGTTCCCAGTTGTACCCGGATCTTGTCCACATAATTTTGATCCCCCGGAACATCTTCTTTGCGGATTTCATATTTTCCCGCATACTGCTGGTTGAATTCAGCTATAAGCTGTTCCACCACCGGTGCGGCGGTGTTTACTCCGCACTGAAAAGTGGGGTAATTGATAATAACCGCCCCTGACTTTTTGCCGCCGCAGGCCGCAAAAAGGGCAATACAAAGCCCGGCGATACACAACGGCACAAAACGCTTTCCTGTAATACCTTTCATTTTTCCTCCAAATAAACTGGTTTCAAGACTTATTAAAAACTATAAACAGTACACTATAAGCAGTATATAAGAGAATTTTCGAATTGTCAATTGACTTTACAGAAAATTTAGAACACACTTAAAGGTATGAATGTTGGTATTATTGGTTTAGGGGAAGCTGCCCAGCTTATGCACCTGCCCATACTACAGGATATGGGGGATATGTTCAGTATTACCGCGGTATCTGACGTATCCCCTTCCCTTACGGCATTTATCAGGGATCTTTATCATGTTCCCAAGACTTATGAAAGGGCCCGGGAGCTTATTGAAGATCCGCAGCTGGAAGCGGTGTTTGTCCTTTCTCCGGATCAATACCACGGCGAATATATTGAAGCGGCGCTTAAGGCGGGAAAACATGTTTTTGTGGAAAAACCCGCCGCCCTCTTTTCGGGGGAACTGGAAAAAATTATCGCCCTGGAAAAAAACCACCCCCGGCAGATTGTAATGGTGGGGTATATGCGCCGTTATGCGGATAACTTTCTTGCGGCCAGGGAGATTATGCGGGCAGACCCGCGTCCCACCGAGTATCTTCGCTTTAGGGATATTATCTGCGAAGGTCCTTTTTTTATCAGTCAAACCAGGCCCGTGTTTTATCCCAAAGATGTACCCCCGGATATTATTGAAGAAGGCCGGAAGCGCCGTAGAGAACATCTGGATATGGCCATAGGGGCGGACGCCGCTGAAGAACAGCGTACTTCGTACCAGATGCTTACCGGCCTTGGCTGTCACAGTTTTGCGGCTGTTCGGGAACTCTTCGGCCTGCCGGAAAAAATACGTTCCGTGTCCACCGCCAGGAATGGGAATCATCTGATTGTCGTTATGGAATACGGCGCTTTTCTCGCCCTCTATGAACTGGTGAATGATCAGGATATTGTCCAATTCGACGCATCCATCGAAATATTCCAGCATACGCGAAAACTTCTTTTTAAATACGAGACCCCCTATGTGCGTTACCAGCCCATGTCGCTGGAAGTGATTGATTCGGAAAAAACAAAAACAAAAACAACGGTATACGGCCCTTCATACCGTGATCCCTTCCGTACGGAACTGGAGGAATTTCATGGCTGTATTTCCGGGGGCAAAAAGCCGAAGACATGCCTTGCCGATGCCCTGGAGGATCTTGTGTTTTTTGAAAAGATCATAAAGGTATTAAAGGAGAATTGATGGAAGCCCGTATCACCATAGCTACCGCTCCCTGTTCGTGGGGAGTGTGGTATGCGGACGGCAGGCCCTCGGGAACCCCCTGGAATGTGTTTCTTGATCAGGCCGCCGCGGCGGCTTATCGCGCACTGGAACTGGGCCCCGATGGTTATCTGCCCCAGGAAGAAACAGTCCTGAGGGAAGAGCTCCGCAGGCGGAATCTGGAACTTTGTGCGGGAACAGCATGTTATCAGTTTGATCATTACCATTCCTTTGAAGAATTTCGCCCTAAAGTTGAAAATCTTTGCAGGCGCATCAAGGCATTCAATGTACGATACCTGGTTACCATGGACGAATCCGATGTGGGAGATTTCAGCGAAAAGAAAAAAGATTTTTCAAAAGAAACCTGGAAAAACTATTTTGCCATGTTCCGGAAACTGGGAATTTACACCAAAAACGAATTCGGCATTGAGACGGTATTTCATCCCCATATCAAAACTCTTATCGAAACGGAAGAAGAGATCCTTCGCTTGATGGAAGAATCGGAGCTGCGCCTTTGTTTTGATACGGGGCACCATGCTTATGTAAACGGCGGCGCCGAAAAACCGGATCGTTCCGCCATTGATTTTATCAACGGCCATAGTGAAAGTATTGCGTATCTTCACTTCAAGAATGTGGACGGCACCGTGAGAAAACGGGTGATTGCGGAAAACCTCACTTCTGATGCCGCCTTCGATATTGATGTTATGTGTGATCTGAGGGATGGTATTATTGATTATACCGAACTAAAACAAACCCTGGATAATATAGGATTTTCCGGAATCGCCGTTATCGAAATGGATATGCCCCGGGCAAGTACCGAAAAAGCCTTTGCGGCGGCAAAACGAAATCTGGCCTATTTGCGGGAAATTCGTATGATCCCATAAGGAGAAACCTTGACACCGATTATTTGTACCGATTATGAAGCCATGTCCCTTAAGGCTGCCCAGCTTGCGGGGGAAGCAATTCCCCGGGATCGGGAAAGCCTTGTCAGTTTTCCCGGCGGCGATACGCCCCTGGGATTTATAAAGGAATTTACCAAAATGGTGAATGCCGGCGCCGTGGATATCTCCAGAGTACGCTATGTTTCCCTTGATGAATGGGTAGGACTTGGAAAAGAAGACCGCGGTTCCTGCGCCTGCTTTAACCACACCCATCTGCTTGGTTCTCTTAATCGTCCGTTTCTGGAAACCCATATCATTGACGGAAAAGCCGCCGACATAGGGGAAGAATGCCGCCGGCTTGATGATTTTATCGCCAAATACGGTCCTTTGGACTTGAGTGTCCTGGGGATAGGCCTTAACGGTCATCTGGGCTTTAACGAAGACGGGGTTGACTTTGAATTGAACGCCCACATCATACCCCTTTCGAGCACCACCAAAAAAGTAATGGGTAAATACTTTGACAGGGAATACACTCTGGAGCGGGGAATTACCCAGGGCTTAAAACAGATCATGGCGGCAAAGCGGATTATCCTTATCGCTTCGGGTGCTCACAAGGCCGCCATCCTTGCCCGCTCCTTCCGGGGACCGGTAGATAATTCGGTTCCGGCAAGCATACTTCAAAATCATCCGGATTGTTTTGTGATTGCCGACAGGGAAGCCGCCGCCGAACTATGAAAGGGGCGTTGGAAAAACTGCGGGCGCAAGAAATTCCCCAAAAACGCATCGTAGCGGGTTTTGACGGCTTTGTTGATACCATTGCCAAACCCCTTAAGCGGGCGGGGAGTAGTAACGTTTATTTTAATGGTATCGGTGAATTCGGCGCTTACATTGCAGGGCAGGCCCACAAAAGCGCCAGCATTGAACTTGAAATACTGGATCACCGCATGGGAGGTAATATGCCTAACTTTATCCGGGGTATGGCGGCGCTGGGCTGTTCCGGTAAAGAAGGCTTTAGGCTTTCCTGTATAGGAATGCTGGGGGAAGGGGAGATTGACCCGGTGTTTAAGGATCTTCCCGGGGATCACTATTCTTTTGCGCCGCCGGGGAACGCCACGGCCCTGGAATTTGCGGATGGAAAAATTTTTCTTGCCCCCCGCTGTGTTCTTTCCGGGCCGCCTGCGATAAATGCTTTTGTTGATGTTTTAAAAGAGGCGGATCTGATAGCCTGCCTTAACTGGGCCGAACTTTCTTTTACCACAGCCCTCTGGAGGGATTTACAGAAAAATTGCGCCGCCCTTTTTCCTGATGGGAAAGGGCCGTTATTCTTTTTTGATCTTTCTGATTTTAGCCGGCGGGATGACCGCGAGATCCGCGAGATCCTTTCGATAATGGGAGGGTTTTCCACCCTGGGAACCACTGCCTTAAGCCTTAACCGGAATGAGGCGGCGCTGCTGGCGGAACGGATTTTGCCGGCGGAAGCCCTTATGAAGGAATACGGAATACACGAGGTCATTATCCATTCCCACGATGATGCGCGGCTTTTTTGCGGGGAAAATCCCCGGGGCTTTTGCGTACCGGTAAAACCGGTAATTCCGGTAATTTCAACCGGCGCGGGGGATCATTTTAACGCAGCCTATTCTTTTGCCGCAATGATGGGGCTTGAAGCGGAAGAAAGGCTTGAGTTTGCCGTTCTTTGTGCCGGAATTTATACCGCCCGCGGAAAGAGTCCGCATCTTACGGATCTGATCTAGTTTTTCCCGGGACAAGTCCCGCCATGGGCTGAAATTTCTGCTTACAGTTGCTTATACTTGTCATCTAAAGGATAATAAAAAGGGAAAAAATCTTGCAGAGCAATAAAAAAATGACGAAGATGTGGCATTAATAAAAAGCAAGGCAGAGACAGCCATTGATAAAAATAGCCGTTATCGAACATCAGGAACAGTTGAGCCGTCATTTCAGCAGCTATTTGGATAACCAGATGGATTTTAAGGTTGTCGGGCTTGGAAAGGACGGCTATGATGCCCTCAGGCTGGTAGAAATAAGCAGACCGGATATCGTATTGATGGAAATAAATACCCCTATGAGCGAGGC
>JAISRN010000192.1 GCA_031273605.1 Spirochaetales bacterium
GATTGCCCGTCTTTAGAGAATGAAAAACCCCCCAAGAGGCGCCGGGGGCGCCCTAAGAAAAAAGAAGGTGAAAAAACAAGCCCCGTTCTAAGGGTTTTTCCTTAAAATCCTTAAAATCCCTTGACATTTTATGGTTTTCGCGGTATTTCTAATGGGCATTGTGAAACGTGCCTTTTTCATGGTGGCGTAGCTCAGTTGGCAGAGCAATCGGCTCATATCCGATGTGTCAGGAGTTCAAACCTCTTCGCCACTACTAACATGGATCAGTCAGAAACGCCGCTTTTTACCGCCCTAAGGTCCTATGCTGAACTAAACGCGGGTTACTTTCGTATTCCTGGGCACCGGTTTGAGCGGGGTATGCCCGAAGCCTTCCGACGTTTTGCCGGGGACGGGGTCTTTAAGCTGGATGTTACCGAAACTCCCCTTACCGACGATCTGCACAACCCGGAAACCGTCATCAAGAGGGCCCAGGAGCTGGCGGCCCGGGCCTTTGGAGCGGACAAAACTTTTTTTCTGGTTAACGGTTCCACCTGCGGTATTCAAACCATGATCATCTCCACGGCCCGGGAAGGGGAAAAGATCCTCGTTTCCCGGAACGCCCACCGCTCCGTGATGGACGGGCTCATCCTCTCCGGCGCCCGGCCGGTCTACGCGGTGCCGGAAACCCTGGATTTTCCCGGCATTCCCGGCGGAATGGCCCCGGTAACGGTGGAACGGATGCTGGACATTCACCCCGACTGCCGGGGCGTTTTTTTGGTCAGCCCCAGCTACTACGGAATCTGCTGCGATTTGGGGGCCATTTCTAAAATCACCTGGGAGCGCCAGGTTCCCCTGCTGGTAGACGAGGCCCACGGAGCGCATTTTTACTTTCACCCCGATTTTCCTCCGGGGGCCCTAACCCTGGGGGCGGATTGCGTGGTACAGAGCATGCACAAGGTGGGCAATTCCCTCACCCAAAGCTCCCTCCTGCATCTGCGAACCAGCCTTCTCAACCCCGACCGGGTGCGCCAGGCCCTAAGGCTTACCCAAAGCACCAGCCCCTCCTACATTCTCATGGCCTCCCTGGACCTGGCCCGGCAGGACCTGGCCCTCCGGGGAAGGGACCTTCTTGATCGAAGCCTGGAAACCTCGGATTGGATTCGCCGGGGCATCGCCGGCATTGAGGGTTTAAGCTGTGTGGACCGGGATGTGGCGGGGACCCACGCTGTTTTTGCCCTGGACCGGACCCGCCTGGTCATTAATTTTGACCGGATTAAAATTACCGGTTTCCAGGCCCGGCAGAGGCTTTGGGAGGAATACCGGATCGACGTGGAAATGGCGGATCAGCGGAACCTGGTGCTCAACATTACCTTTGGCAATACCCCGGAGGAAGCCCAAGCCCTGGTAGCCGCCCTCAAGGACCTAAGCCAAAAGGCCGGTCCCAGCAGAGACAAGGGGGGCTTTAAGGCGGTTTTTCCCGAGCTGCCCCCCCAGGCCATGACTCCCCGGCAAGCCTGGCTCACCACCCCGGAAAAGGTTCCCTGGAGCGAGGCTAAGGGACGGATTGCCGGGGAGATGGCGGCCCCCTATCCGCCGGGAATTCCCCTGATCTACCCCGGGGAGATCATTACCCAGGAGATCTGGGAGTACCTGGAGGACTGCCGGACGGGGAACCGCCATTTAAACGGCCCCTCGGATCCCCGGCTTACCAGTTTTCTGGTTCTGCCGGAGGGGGACTAGTGTTCTGTCTTACACAGAAGTAGGAATAACCACGGACGACACAGACAGACACGGACAAAGAAAAGGAGTAGATGAACCTCCCCGCCTATCCACTAACCACTAATCCCTAACCACTTTTTTCCGTCTGTGAGGTCCGTGGTTTGACTTCATTAAGCCATTTGTCAATTACACTACACTAGGGTTTCGCAGCCGGTCAATCACCCGGTCGTAATTTTCCCGGCGGTGGGGAAACAGGCAGGAGGAACAGTCCTTAAGGCCCCCCTCAAAGCGAAAATTCCCCGGACAGTTTTGGCTGTAGAGGGGGCAAAAGCAAAATAGGCAGTTAAAGCCCCCGGGCCCGGATTCCCCTCCGGCGTGGCAGGGGAAGAACTCGCAATCCCGGTTTTCAAAAAAACGACTGGAACTCTTCATGCTCTATTATCGTCTAAAAAAAGTTTCCCAACAGCCGCGAGGTGTTGTATAATATTTCTATGGCTGTTTGTTATCACTGTCAAACCCCTATTCCCCCTGAGCCGCCCCTGGGGAGGTCCTCGGTTTGTTCCTCCTGCGGCCGGGACCTCCGGGTCTGCCGGAACTGTTCGTTTTACTCCCCCGGTTCCCAGTGGGACTGCCGGGAAACCATCGGCGAGCCGGTGAGGGAAAAGGAAAGGGCCAATTTTTGCGAATACTTTTCCCCCTCCGGCCGGGGTCCCGGAGAAGCCAAGCCGGCTGAGGTTTTAAAACGCTTTAACGCCCTCTTTAACGATTAGGCCGGCCCCCTAGAACTTCTCCTTCATGTCGATCCGGCTTACCTTTCCCTCAAACCTGAGAGCTTTGGCCAGTTGGGGGATGTCCGTGGCCGTGGGGAGTCCCACCAGGAGTCTGAGCTTGGTGAGTTTTTCCTTTCCTGAATTCTGGAATATGTCGATGGACTCAATCCGGATGCCGAAGGTGTCCAGCACCTTAAGGGCTTCCCTGGTAGAGGGATTGCTGTTTTCGTAGGAGAGTTCCAGAATTTTATTCCGTGCGGAAGGAAAGATCCGGGTTTCCAGAATCCGCAGGAGGAGCAGGGTAAAAAGGGAAATGATTTCGGTAATTCCCGCGGCAATGTACATTCCGGCCCCCAGGGCAAGCCCCACCGCCGCAATAAGCCAGAGGGAGGCCGCGGTGGTAAGCCCCCGGATGTTGTTCCCCAGGCGGATAATGGCGCCGGCCCCGAGAAAGCCTATGCCCGATACCACCTGGGCGGCAATGCGGCCGGGATCGCCGCCTTTCATGCCGCTATACTGCTGGGGCAGCCAGATGGAGAGGAGCATGAGAAGGGTGGCGCCGATGGAAATAAGAATATGAGTCCGCAGCCCCGCAACCTGGCGGTGGCTTGCCCGTTCAAAACCGATAATCGCGCCGGCGGCAAAACTGAGGGCCAGGCGGATTATCATATCCATTTCTGTTAGTTGGTTTGACATAAAAGTTCCTAAAAGCTCATTGATGTAAAGTAGGAGAGGCCCCTTAACCGGCCTCGTCTATGAAAGCCACAAATTCGGCAAAACTCTGATCGTAAAAGCTCCACTGGTGGGCGCCATCCCACTCACGGTAGGTGAGGTTTAGGGACAGCCCTTCCGCCGCCCTAAGGAAAGCCTGGTTCTGGTCATAAACCCGGTGTTCCGAGTTGTCCTGTTTGCCGCAGGTTAGAAAGAGGGGCAGCCCCCGGACCTCCGGGTTTTCCGCCGCTGTTTTGACCAGTTTGAGCAGGTCCGCATCATCGGGGATGGACAGGCCGTCTCCAAAGATTCCCGCAAATAAGGAACGGGCCGCCGGACTGCCTGCATAGATCCCGCAGAGGGTTTTGATGTCCAGGGCGCCTGAGAAAGCGCCGATCCCGGCGTAGCGGCGGGGATTCAAGAGCCCGATTCGCAGGGCGCCGTAACCCCCCATGGAAAGACCGGCCAGGTAGTTGAGTTCCCGGTCCTGGGGAATGTGAAAGATCCGGTTAAGCTGCCGGGGCAGGTACTCCGTAAGGATGGCATACCAGGGCGGACCGTAGACCATATCGTTATAAAAGGAATTGTCGCAGCTTGGGCAGATAAGGATGTAACCTTTATCGTAGGCATAGCGTCCGGCGGCGGAGAGCTGCACCCAATCATCCCCGGAACCGGAAAAACCGTGCAAAAGGGTAATGACTCCCCTGGGGGGAACATCTTCCCCCAGGGTGTCGGTGGGAAAATAAAGTTCCACCCGGACGGACCGGGAAGCCTCCGGAATAAAGATCAAAGCCTGAATACCGGCCATAAAACCTCCTTAAATAGTTGGGGAATAGCCCCTTCAATAAATTTTAGCGGACTTCTTTGTCCCCGGCAATCCTGAAAACCGGTTTGCCCCGGCCAAGGGCGATCAAGGCCATTCCCCCCAGGGTAAGGATCATCCCCAGGGCGTTTTCCCGGCTGGGGAGCCGCCGGAACCACAGGGCGGACAGGGCGGCCCCCCAAAAAATATAGGTCCCGTTCAGCGCCATTCCCCCGGCCACCCCCAGCCGGTGGTTGGCCCGATACCAGTTTAAGTACGAAAGAACAGTAAAGCAAGAAGACCCCAGCAAGCAGAGGACGGTCAGGGGAAAGGCCGCCGTCCGGACCGGCAGTGACCAGGAACCCAGAAGGGGCAGCGCCAGGAACAGCAGGGTAAAACCGGACAGGCTCTGCCGGATCAGAAGGATGGCCCCGGGGGGCATGGCCTCCATGGCATAGGCGGAACACACCCCGTCCAGCCCCCAACCCGCCGCCGCCAGAAGGGCGCACAGCCACCCGGCGGATAAGCCCGGTTCCGGCGGGCCGGTCAGGGAAACCAGGGCGGCCCCCAGTACGCATATCCCCATGCCCGCCAGAATCCTAAGGGAGATTCCCTGCTTCAGAAACAGCCGGGCAAAGAGGCAGCCGAAAAGGGGGTACAGGGCGGAGATGGGCATGGCCTGGGTCCCGGCGGTTTTTAGGGCCGCCAGGTAGAGGGTGTTGGCCAGGGGCCCCCCCGCCAGGGCGCCCAGGATCACCAGCCGGCCGTGCCGGGTTTTCAGGGCCGCCCCCGGGATTCCCCGCCGCCCCTTCCGCCGGTGGTGGATAAACAAAAGGAGGGCGGAAAGGCCGTCGTTGATCCCCGCCGCTCCCAGGGGGGCCGCAAAGAAACCCGGCTCTCCGGCGAGGGGAGGCAGGCCCATAGCCCCGGCGGCCAACAGGCTGTAAAGGGCAAAGCACAATCCGGAAAGAATTCCATTTAGAAGGCCGCCGGAAGGACCCCCCGGCGGAGATTCCCCCCCTGTTTCCATGATCAGGCCGCCCCGCTGGTTTTCGGGGCTTTTCCGCTTTTTATCATTTTCATCAACACAAAACCACATACCGCGCCGATAACCGCGGTCCCCACCATGCAGGCAAAGGCGATCTGGTATCCCAAAAAGGAATCCGTATGGGTGTCGATGATCTGTCCGATTAAAACATAGATGAAAATTTCCGGAGCATAGCCGACCAGGGAAATAACCCCCGAGGCCGCGCCGGTGAGATGTTTGGGAATGTTCACATCATCAATGGTGGAAAAGAAAAGCGCCTTGATACTGTAATAGCAGTAAAATTCCAGTATGGTGGGCACATAGAAAACCCACAAAAGGGCGGGCCGGACCGGGATTACCAACAGGGCGGCGCTGAAGAGGGCCATTAAAACAAATATGATGGAAATGTAGCGGACCCGGCTGCCTATCCTGTCCGCCAGAAAACCCCCCAGGAAGGCGGCAATAACCGCCGATATGCTTGCGGCGGTGGTGAACAAAAAAGCCGACATGGTGCTGCTCACCTCAAAGCCCCGGACAAAGTAGGGGCTTACATAATTTCCAAAACAACCATTGGCATAGGCGCAGAAAACCAGGATTCCGCACATCCAGATGGGCGGATATTTGAGAACCGCCAAAAAATCCTTTAAGGTCAACTTTGGTTTTGCCTCTTCCCCCTTCCCGGCGGGGACGGCCTTGGACTCTTTCAAGAACAGCCCTATTAAAAGCGCCGCCGCCACAAGGAGGATGCTGTAGTAAAGGATCACCCCCCGAAGCCCTCCCACCTCTTCGGCAAAACGGCTGAAGACCGCGATGGACCCGTAGCTGACAATGATGCCGATAAGGTAGCGGGCCCCTTCAAAACTGCCGAATATCCTGCCCTGCTCTTTGGCGCTCCCCAGGTTGTTTACCGCCTTGATCATGGCGGCCCAGAAAACAAACACCGTGGTAATGGCAAAGGCCATGTGGATCACCATAAGCCAGATCACCCCGGGCAGGAAGGAGTACCAAAAACCCACTAGGGCGGTGCCCAGGCAGGCGATGACCACCAGTTTTTTCGCCGAAAAACGGTCCGCTAAAATGCCCCCGGGGAGATAACAGATAAAGTTGACCAGACCGTAGGCGGTGGACAGAAGGCCGATCTGGGTGTTGGTGATCCCCGTGGCGTTCATCAAAGGAACATAGTAGGTCCAAAAGAGGTAGGGGAGTTTGGTAATGACCCCTCCGGCTAGGGCGATAAAAAGGAGAACAAAGTACCGTTGGAACTTGGGGGATTCCTGGTTGGGAATTCCCTGGACAGCTTGATTAGACATAAGACCTCCTTCTCAAAATCTCCCCTGATCATGCCATACCCGGTTAGTTAAATCAAGCATTTTATTAAACATTTTATGTATTTTTTTCAGCCGGTGGTCCAGAAAGGTATGTGAGAATTTTTATCATCATGTATCAATTATAAGACATTTTTGAGAATTACCGGTTTCCTGCGGGGCGTCCGGGGCGCAAAAGGAAAAGATTCTGTCCGTGGACCTGTCTGTGAGGTCGGCGTCGTCCGTGGTTATTCTAAGGTATTGCGAATTCGGAAAAAGCCTTTTTCGGGTTGACAATCGCCGCCAGGTCCGGTAAGATAATCGAATAAAGCGTTTTATCTAAGGCTTATTCTAATTGCCCTTTGCAGAAAGGGGCTTGGAGACAGGCCTTAAACAGAGGAGGTTTTCATGTACACTTCCATCAATACGGATTACCGGAATGACGAGCACAACTGGTTTGAAATTGAAAGCCAGATTCGCTCTATTGCCGAGGCGGGCTTTTCCCATGTTCAGTGGATTCACGACTGGTACGGCGAGTACCTCTACAGCCCCAGCGAAATGTACCAGGCCAGGGATGTGCTGCGGGAATACGGCCTTACCGCCCGGACCCTCCACGGCAGCGAAGGGGGGGAGCGGGGCTATTACGAAAAGGGGTACTGGATTCCCGCCCCCCAGCTCCGCTGCGTTAGGATTCGCAAGGATTACACTTCCACCAACCACTACCTGCGGCTTGCGGGGGTGGACCTTATCAAAAACAGAATAGACCTTTGCGCAATTATCGGGGCGGATACCCTGGTGCTCCACATGCAGCTTCCCTACATGGCCTTCCGCAAAAACCCCCAGGACAAGATCGATTATTACAATGCGGTATACCGTAGTTTTGATGAACTGCAGGGATACGCCAGGGCCGCGGGGGTCCGCATTGCCCAGGAGAATCTCTTTTATACCCCCAACGACGAAGCGGAAGAAAAGTTCGACCGCCTGTTCAACCGTTACCCCGAAGATTACATGGGGCTCTGCTACGATTCGGGGCACGCCACCCTTTCCTGGCTGGACAACTACTATTTTCTGCTCGAAAAATACAATGACAGATTATTTGCGGTGCATTTGCAGGATTCCGATTCCATCGAACCGGAGACCCTGGAAAAATTGCGGTCCATCTGCGAGCGGATTCCCGAGGAGGGGATCAAAATTGTACCCCCCGAATGGGCCGACCGCCTTGGTTCCCTGCTGGGTTACGACAAGCACCGCCTTCCCTGGACCGGCGGCGTTTTGGACTGGGAAAGGATCGCCCGGGGAGTGGCCTCGGCGCCGAGGCTCCATCTCCCTGCGGACTTTGAGGTGGTGTACCGGGAGGACTGCGGGCAGGAGGAGGCTGCGTGGCTTCGGGAGGGCAGGGAAAAATCCCTAAGGTTTCACGAAATGGTAAACCGGTATAAAGGCAAACCGGTATAAAAAGGAATGAAGATAGACCGAAACCGGCTGACCCGGGGCCGCATCTTTCGCACCCTCTGCCGGAGAGGCGAAACCTCCCGGCAGGAACTATCGGACCTTTTGCGGTTAAGCATGCCCACGATTTTGCAGCACGTAACAAGCCTCATTGACGACGGCCTCATCAAGGCCACCGGCCAGTTTGAGTCCGCCGGGGGGCGCAAGGCGGTTAAGCTGGTTCCGGAAGGGGAAATAAAAACCGCGGCGGGCCTGGAAATTACCAAGCATTACGTCAACCTGGTGCTCTCGGATCTCCGGGGCAGGATCATCTACCACGAGCGAATCTACGAAAGTTTTTCCCCGGAAAGCCCGTACTTTGAGCGGCTGGGCCGGATTGTCAACGCCTTTCTCAAAGAATCGGGGGTTCCCCCGGGAAAGATTCTCGGCTGCGGCATTGCCTTGCCGGGAAACCTTGATACGGATTCAAACCGCCTGGTCTTTTCCCATGCCCTGGGGGTGTCGGGGGTTCCCCTGGAGCTTTTTAATCAGTACATCTCCCTGCCCTGCCTGTTTGTCAACGACGCCAACGCCGCGGGGCTGGCGGAACTGCGGGATTGGGAAAAACTGCCCCTGGTTATTTACCTCTCCTTAAATGACAGCGTCGGGGGCTCGGTTTTTGTGGGGGGCGAGCTTTATCAGGGGGATCACTTTCGCAGCGGGGAGTTTGCCCATACCCACCTGCACCCCGGCGGCCTTTTATGCCACTGCGGCAAAAAGGGTTGTGTGGAAGCCTACCTGTCCGCGTGGACCCTGGCCAAGGAAACCGGAGGACAGTTGGATGTTTTTTTTGAAAAACTGGAAAGGGGAGAGGGGAAAGCCGGCCTTATCTGGCGCCGGTATTTAGACGATCTGGCCCTTTTTGTTAACAGCCTCTGTACGGCCTTTGACTGCACCGTGATTTTAGGGGGATACGTCGGGGGTTATATGGACCTTTACATGGCGGACCTGCAAAAGCGGATGGCGGCGGAAAATGTTTACGACATCAGCACGGGAAACGTTAAACCCTGTCGATCCCAGCGAAAGCCTGCCGCCCTAGGCGCGGCTTTGCAATGGATAGACAAATTTATTGACACAGTTTAAGAGGTAAATGAATGACAAAGAACTACGCCCACAGGGGCTACTGCGCCCGCTATCCTGAAAATACCATGCTTGCCTTCGCCAAGGCCATAGAAGTCGGCTGCGACGGCATTGAACTTGATATTCACCTAACAAAGGATTCCCGCCTGGTGATTATCCATGATGAGGATCTGGCCCGCACCACGGGCGGCCGGGGTTTTGTAAAAGACAAAACTCTGGAAGAGTTAAAAAAACTGGACGCCGGACTGGGCGAAACCATTCCCACCATCGAAGAGTACTTTGCCCTGGTTTGTGATCTTGACATCGTAACAAACATAGAATTAAAAAACAGCATTTTTCCCTACCCAAACATGGAGCAGCTTCTGATAGCCGCGGTAAGAAACCGGAAACTTGAAAGCCGGGTGATTCTTTCCTCTTTTAACCACGAGTCCATGCGGCTCTGCAAGTTCCTGGCCCCGGATATCCGCTGCGGCCTTTTGTACGATTGCCGGCTCATTAACGGCGGCAACTATGCCCATCAGTACGGCATTGAGTACCTGCACCCCAATTACCAGAATCTTACGGATGACAACCTCTGTGAGATGCGCAGGCAGAATGTCGGGGTAAATGTCTGGAACGTCAACAGCCATGACGAAATGGAGTCCATGCTGAAAATGGGGGTTGACGGAATCATTACCAATGATCCCCTGCTGCTCCGGGAAGTCATGGCTGTTTAAACTTGAGTTCCTTCGGGATTGCTTGCCAAAAAGGGGCTCCTCTAGTTATTATAGAAGGATGAATCCGAACTTCCCCGGAGAAACTCCGCCGGGCCGGGGCGGACCGGGGCCTGTGCTTTTTTTTGATACCGGGGTAGGGGGGCTGCCCTACCTGGGCTGGCTGAAAGAGCAGGCGCCGGAAATCCCCCTGGTCTATTTTGCCGACGCCGCCCATTTTCCCTATGGAACAAAAACTGCCGCCGAGATCCGGGAAATTTTGATTCCCCTCATGGGGCGGCTCCTGGGGGCCTTTAAACCCCGGCTTACCGTGCTGGCCTGCAATACCGCCACCCTCACGGCCCTGGAAGCCCTTAGGCAGTCCTATGCCGCCGGTTTTGTGGGGGTCGTTCCCGCCATAAAACCCGCCGCCGCCGGGGGCCGGCGGATCGGCATCCTGGCCACCCGGCGGACGGTGGACGACGGGTATACCGTCGAGCTTATCCGGAACTTTGCCCGCCGCCGCCGGGTATTCCGCCGGGGTTCCGGCGAACTGGTGGATTTTGTGGAAAAGCGTTACCTGAATTCCGGCGCCGGGGAGAGGCGGGAGGCGGTACGCCCCGCCGCGGAGTTTCTGCTGGACCGGAGGGTAGACACGGTAGTTTTAGCCTGCACCCACTTTGTGTTTTTAAAAGAGGAGTTTCAGGAGGCCCTGGGCCCTAAGGTGAGGGTTTTGGATTCCGTGGAGGGGGTGGGCCGGCGGGCCTTAAGCCTTTTGGAGGAAGGGGGGGAACAGAACTCCGGGGAGGCGGTTCTTCCCGGGGGATTCTACCTAAGCGGCGCCCCCGCTCCCGCCGCCGGGGAGGTTTACCGGAGCTTTGCCTCCCGGTTCGGTCTGGAGTACCGGGGAGGGCTGGAATGAAAGAACCGGCCCCGGTCTTGGAAGAGATTCAGGGAACCATCCTCTGGGGGGTAAACAATATCTGGACCGTTTTGGCTGAAGGGCGGGAGTACCGCTGCCGGATCAAGGGGAAGGTGCTCAAGGGGCGGGAAGAAACGTACAGCCCCCTGGTTCCCGGCGACCGGGTCCGGCTGTCTCCGGTTTCCAACCTGGGAGAAGGTCTCATCCTGGAACGGCTGGACCGGCGAAACAGCTTTTGCCGCCTCAATTCCAAACGGGGGCTGGTTCAGATTTTAGCGGCCAACATCGACATCCTGGTCTGCCTCTGCTCCCCCCTCTCCCCCCCCTTCCGGCCCCGGTTCATCGACCGGGTTCTGGTGATGGCGGAGGGGCATTTTCCCGTCCTCATAGTCTGCAACAAAGGGGATCAGCTTCCCCCTCCCGGCCCTTCGGAATCCCCTTCTCCGGAGGACTGTCGGCGCCGGTTGGCGGATTTTGAGAGAATGGGTTATCCCGTGCTTTTTTGTTCCGCCCTTCACGGGGAAGGGATGGACCGCCTCAGGGAGGCCCTGGCGGGGAAAACCGCGGCCCTGGTGGGGCAGTCCGGGGTGGGGAAGTCGAGCCTCCTCAACAGCCTCACCGGTTTTCATCTGACCACCGGGGCGGTTTCGGAAAAGCATAACCGGGGAAGGCATACCACCAACTTTGCCCGCCTCTTTCCCTGGGAAGGGGGGGGGCTGGTGGACACCCCGGGAATCCGGGAAATTGGGCTCTGGGGTTTTCCCCGGCGGGACCTGGCCCACTTTATGCGGGATCTGAAACCCTTCCTGGGGAGCTGCGCCCTGCCGGGCTGTCTTCACCAGGGGGAACCGGGCTGCGCCGTCCGGGGGGCGGCGGAACAGGGGAAGATTCACTTTGACCGTTACGACAGCTATCTGCGGATGCTGGGGGACGGGGAGTGAGAAGGTGAAGGATGGATAAGCCCACCGAAGAGCTCTTGGAATTCAGTAAAATCCGCGCCCGCCTTTCCGGCTTGGCCTTTTCTCCCCAGGGGCGGACGGTCCTGGGGGAACAGACCTTTCTGACCGAACCGGCGGCCCTGGGGGGGCTGCTGGACCGGGTGGAGGATTTTATGCGCCTCCTGGGGGAAGGGGAAAAGATGCCCCCCCTGGATTTTGCCGATCTGAATTTTTTAACGGAATTGGACAAGGGCCGCTTTCTGGAAGGCCCCGAGGCGGCCTGCCTGGGGCGGTTCATCCGCTCCGCCGAAGGGCTGGCAGGGTTTCTCAAAACCGGCCCAGCCAGGAGGGATTACCGGGGGCTCCTGGTTCCCGCCGCCGAAGGGCTTCCCCCCCTGGGGGACCTTGGGGAGTTTATCTTTTCCCATCTGGATGAATCCGGGGCCTTTCTGGAAAACCATCCGGTACTGCGCCCCTTAAAACGCTCTTTGGAACAGGCCGCCCAGGATATTCGGGATCTTTCGTACCGCCGTCTCCGGGAGGATCAGGAGATCTGGCAGGCGGAAGTTCCCACCCTGAGGAACGGCCGGATGGTGCTGGCCCTTAAAGCCTCCGCCCGGGGCCGGGTGGCCGGCCTGGTTCACGAGTATTCCGTCCGGGGGGCCACGGTGTTTATTGAACCCTTCGATCTGGTGGAAAAGAATAACCGCCTCATTGATCTGGAAGACCGGCTCCGCCGGGAGGAGCGGAAGATCCTGGGGGAGATTGCGGAGCGGATCCGGGAGCGTCTGCCGGACTGCCGGGAACTGGAACGGAAGGTGGGGGAAATTGACGCCCTCTACGTCCGGGCCCGGTACGCCCTTAATCACGGCTGCTGCCGTCCGGGGATTTTAGACCGGGGGTTCCGCCTAATGGCCGCCCGGCATCCCCTGCTGGGGCCGGGGGCCGTGCCCATTGATCTTACCCTGGATCGGCAGACCCGGACCCTGATCATCACCGGCCCCAATACGGGGGGCAAAACGGTGGCCTTAAAAACCGCCGGGCTTTTGGTGATGATGCACCAGTTTGGCCTGCCCATTCCCGCCGGTCCCGACAGCGCGCTGGCCCTGGCCTCGGGGGTGTATGGGGATATTGGGGATGATCAGTCCATCGAAAATTCCCTTTCCACCTTTTCCGGCCATGTGAGCCGGTATGCCGCCATTATGGCCCTGGCGGATGATCGCAGCCTGGTTCTTCTGGATGAACTGGGGGGAGGCACCGATCCGGGGGAAGGCGCCGCCCTGGCTATGGCCCTTTTGGACTGGTTTGCTGAAAAAAATATTACCGTGATAACCACCACCCACTTAGGGGTAATGAAAAATTATGGCTTCACCCGGCCCGGCGCCCGGAACGCATCGGTGGCCTTTGACGGGGAGTCCCTTAAGCCCGCCTACCGTATTGTGGAGGGAATTCCCGGGGAGAGCCACGCCTTGGAAATTGCCCGGGCGGCGGGGCTGCCTGAGGCGGTTATCCGCCGGGCCGGGGCCTACCGGGAGAAAGACCAGGATCAGGTAAGCCGCATTATTGAAGACTTATTAGAATCCCGCCGCCGGGCGGACCGGCAGGAGGAGGAATTACAGGAAACCCGCCGGACCCTTGAGGAGACCCGGCGGCGGATGGATCTGCGGGAACTTAAGCTCAGGCAGCGGGAGGCGGAGGTGCGCCGGGAGGATTACGGCGATCTGAAACGCTGGGTCCGGGAAAGCCGCAGGAAGCTGGAAAACCTGGTGTCCGATCTGATAAGCAGGGGAGAAGGGGGCCTCTCCCGGGACGATACCCGGCGGGTCCGGGATTTTGTGCAGGAGATAAGTCTTAAAATGGAACAGGAGGAAGGGACGGCGGCGGAAGAACCCCGGCTTCCGGAGGTTTCCCCGGCAATTCCGGCTTCCCCGGGGGCTCCCTCTGCCTTGGAGCCCGGCGGAGAGGTTAGGGTCCGGTCCAGCGGGGCCCTGGGGGTTCTGATCCGCCGGGAACGGGACGGAAAGTGGCAGGTGGCTATCGGTCCCCTGCGCATCAGCCTGGAAGCCGCCGATCTGGAACCCCGGCCTCCTTCCCCGGCGCCCCCGGCGTACCGGTTTATCTCCCCGGAGGGGGGCGCCCCCAGAGCGGCCCTGGAGTTGGACCTCCGGGGGCAGCGTCTGGAGGAAGCCCTGCGGCGCCTGGAGTTCCAGATTGATTCTTGCCTGTTGTCCGGGCTGACCGCTTTCAGCGTTATCCACGGTCTAGGGGAGGGGGTTCTGCGAAAGGGGGTCCGGGATTACCTGGCCGCCTGCCCCCAGGTTAAGAGCTTTGATTACGCCCCGGCCAACGAAGGGGGTTTTGGAAAAACCCGGGTAACCCTGTAGTTCCTGGTTATCTTCCTCCGCTCCGGCCTCATTTCAGATTAAAAAGCGGCGGGACAGGAATTCAAAAACCTCCCCCAGGTCCCGGTAGACCGCCGCCGCCCGGCGATCAAAGGGGGTGGGATCACTGTTGACAATCACCACCCGGCCGCCGTTGCTTAAGGTATAATCGGGAAGGCCGGCGGCGGGGTAAACGGTAAGGGAGGTCCCCAGCACCAGGAGCAGCCGGGCTTGTTCGGCGTGCCGGACCGCCAAGTTCAGGGCCTGGACCGGAAGGCTCTCGCCAAAAAAGGTAATCCGGGGCTTAATAACTCCGCCGCAGGCCGGGCAGAAGGCCGCCTCGGCGGTTTTAAGGAGTTCCACCACCTCGGCAAAGGGATAGGTTTTTCCGCAGGAGAGGCAGTCGTGAAAAGCGGGGCTGCCGTGAACCTCGGCAATCTCCCGGCTGCCGGCCTTCTGGTGCAGAAGGTCTATGTTCTGCGTGATCACCCCCTTAAGGCGTCCCCCCTTTTCCCACCGGGCCAGCTCCCGGTGAATGATGTTGGGTTGTTTGGATTCCAGATCATAGATGAGGTTTCGGGATTTGCGGTAGTAGAGGGAGGGGTCCCGTTGAAACCAGACAATGTCGAAAACCTTATCCGCATCGGGATCAGTTTTGTAGAATCCGTTTTTTCCCCGAAAATCCTGAATTCCCGAGAGGGTTGAGATGCCCGCCCCGGTCATGGCGGCGGTGTAGGAAGAACCTTCTAAAAGTTCCAGCAGTCTTTCCATAATATCCTAAGTATGGCTCCTTTTTTCAAAAAAGCAAAGCCCCGGAGGCGGGGGAATTTCCGGTCCCGGGAATTGACAGGAGAATCCCCCCTATGTTAGACTACCCAGTATCCCACCGGAACGGGGCGATATCAAATCCCAAAGGGCAAAAGCCCGCATCACAAGGAGTTTTTATGTCCGGCCACAGCAAATGGCACACCATAAAACACAAAAAAGGCGCCATCGACGCCAAACGGGGCAAGATCTTTACCAAGGTTATCAAGGAGATCATTGTCGCCGCCAAACAGGGGGGGGGAGACCCGGAAATGAACCCCCGGCTGAGAACCGCCATTCTTAAGGCTAAGTCGGCCAATATGCCCAAGGATAATATCGACCGGGCCATTAAAAAGGGCACCGGGGATTCCGACGGCGCCAATTATACGGAACTTACCTACGAGGCCTATGGTCCCGGCGGGGTGGCCATCCTCATCGAAGCCCTTACGGATAATAAAAACCGGACCGCCGCGGATGTCCGTTCCCTCCTTACCAAGGGGGGGGGGAATCTGGGGGAAAGCGGC
>JAISRN010000084.1 GCA_031273605.1 Spirochaetales bacterium
CCCTCCACCCTCTTTTTTCCCCCTCTTTTTTTCCGTGGTTATTCTTATATCCTTGACCTGCCATTCAGGAAAAGAAGTTTAACCACTGACCTCGATTAAACCAAGCTTCCTTATGGACAGCACGGACAGAGAGGAGGAGGAGAAACTACGAAAGGCGCGAAAAACCGCGAAATGGAAATAGCCTGTCTTATTTTCGCGTCCTTTCGTGTGATTTTCGTGGTTATTCTTTGTCTGGACACTAACCACTAACCACTTTTTTCCGTCCGTGTCGTCTGTGTGGTCCGTGGTTAATCTGTGAAATCCGCGTCATCCGCGGACCCTTCTTCTTTCGCGTTTTTTCGCGGTCCAACCCCAAAGCGATAGTTTACGTTTAGCGTTAACTATCACTTTTTAATGAATTTTTATTTATTGTTGACACGCCGGAAATAAATAAACTATACTAAAAGCAGGACCGGTTTTTCCGCCCAGGGCAGGACGGCCCTAAGGAGTTTTCGATGAAAAAGTGTTTTTTTGCCTTTCTTATCCTGTTCGCCCTTGTGCTTTCCCCCTTGTCCGCCTCTCCGGGACGGGAGTCCTCCGGAAGGGACGGCAGCTTATCGGCGCTGGTTTATATTACCGGCATGGTGGCGGGCAGCCCGCCCTACGAGCTCCTAGCCGCCGGCGCCCAGGAGTTTGCCGCGGAGCACGGGAGTGTCCGGGTAACGGTTTACGAGGCGGGCTTTAACCAGGCGGAGTGGGAAGAGCAGCTTACCTCCCTGGCCGCTTCCGGGGAGTACGATTTGGTGCTGGGTTCCAACCCCTCCCTGCCGGAAATTTGCGCCGCCGTGGGCCGGAAATTTCCCGCCCTAAAATTCATCATCACGGATTCGGAGCTTGCGGGCAATCCTCAAATTGCCACCTACCTCTATAACCAGTATCAGCAGTCCCTCTATCTCGGTTATCTGGCCGGGCTTATTACCACCGGCAGCCTTCCCCATGCCAACCCGGGAAAGCGGATTGGCTTTATTGCGGCCCAGGAGTATCCCCTGCTTAACAGGCATATTCTGCCCGGTTTTATCGCCGGAGCCAGGATGGCGGATCCTGGCATTACCGTGGATTTTAGGATCATCGGCAACTGGTTCGACGCCAACAAAGCCTCGGACCTGGCCTTAAGCATGATAGACGGCGGGGTGGATGTTTTTGCTTCCATTGCCGGCGGGGCCGCCCAGGGAATTATCCGGGCCGCCCAGCAGAGGGGGGCCTATGTGGTTTATCACAACACCAACGAGTACGCCAACGCTCCGGGGGTTATCCTGGGCTGCGGCTTTATGGAACAAAAAAAGCTGGTAAAAGAAATTCTTGCCGGGGTTCTGTCGGGACAGATTGCCTACGGAACCGCCCGTACCGTGGGGCTAGAGGAGGGCTACCTGGATTTTATTGCCGATGATCCGGGTTACTTTAATTATGTTCCCAGGGAAATTCAGCAAAAATTTAATGCTTTTTTGGCGGAAATGAGGGCCGGAAGAATTTCCTACACCCTGCCTCCCCTATGAGCGGGGAAGGGACGCCGGCCCTGGAGTTTAAGGGCGTTACCAAGATTTTTCCCGGCCCCGAAGGGGACCGGGTTACCGCGGTGGACGGGGTGAGTCTCCGGCTGGAACAGGGGGAGATTCTCTGTTTAGCCGGGGAGAACGGCGCGGGAAAAACCACCTTAATGAAAATCCTCTGCGGCCTCCTGCCCCCCACGGAAGGGGAAATCTGGCTGGAGGGGCGGCGGGCAAACCTCCGGTCTCCCCGGGAGGCAGGCCGGCTGGGGATCGGCATGGTTCACCAGCATTTCATGCTCTTTCCGGAATTTACCGTGGCTCAAAATGTGGTTATGGGAATCGAGCCGGTCAAAGGTTTAGCCTTTGATTTTGCCCGGGCTGAAAGGGAAGTGGGGGAGGTGATCCGGGCTCACCGCTTTACCCTGGCCCCGGAGGCCCGGGTGGACAGCCTAACCGTGGGGCAGATGCAGCAAACCGAGATTCTCAAAGTTCTCTTCCGCCGCGCCCGGATTCTTATCCTTGATGAGCCCACCGCGGTACTGACGGAACAAGAAACCGCCGCCCTTTTTGAAACCCTCAAGAATCTGGCCCTTTCGGGACGAACCATCATTCTGATTACCCACAAGCTGAGGGAGATTAAGCAAATTTCCCACCGGGTGGCGGTGATGCGCCGGGGCCGTCTGCTCACGGTTCAGCCTACCTCCCAGGTGGGGGAAGATGAAATTTCCCGGCTCATGTGGGAGACGGACCTGCCCCCGGGGGCTTCGCCGGGAGAAAGCCCCGGGGTTATTCGCCGGAAACAAACCGGGCCGGAAGGTCCGCCCAAGGCCGGGGATGAGGGCAAAACTTTGTCCCCGGTTATCTCCTTCCGGGGGGTAACGGTCCGCCGCCGGGACCAGGCCCGGCCCCTCTTAAACCATGTGAGCTTTGAGGTGGGGGCGGGGGAAATTTTGGGGTTTGCCGGCGCGCCGGGAAACGGCCTGGGGGTTTTGGAGGCCATCCTGGGGGGCTTTCTGCCCATCAACGCCGGGCGCATCCTTCACCGGGGCCGGGATATTTCCGCCTTGGGCTGCCGGCAGCTCCGCCGCCGCGGCCTGGCCTATGTTCCGGCAAGCCGGCTTCTGGTGGGGTCGGCTCCGGACGCCGAAGTTAATGAAAATCTTATTATCAACCGCCGGAGGGAATTTTTCCCCCGGGGCCTGATTGATCGGGGGGCGGTCAACCGGTTTTCCGCCCCCCTGTTCCGGGACTATAACATTGCAGGTTCCCCCCGGCAGAGGCTGGGGAATCTTTCCGGAGGAAATATCCAGAAGGTGATTTTAGCCAGGGAGATTGATCAGTATCGGGATTATATTGTGTTTTCAGAACCTTCCCAGGGCCTTGATGAGGCTTCGAGCCGCTATGTGTACGAAAAAATGAAGGGCCTAAAAGAAAGGGGCGCGGCGGTTATTCTTTTGTCTTCCCATTTGGAAGAATTGCTGGCCAATTCGGACCGCATTATGGTTATGTACCGGGGGAGCATTGCCGCAGAACTTGAGAACAACCGGGAGGCGGCGGTTTTAACCAAGGAGATCGGCGCCTACATGCTGGGCCTGAAAACTAACCCGGCGGGGGAAACTGCCGGGGCGGAACCCGCCGGAGGGCTTGATCATGGATGAGCGCCGCCCTTTCCCAGGCAAGGCCATTTCGGGCGCCGGGGCTTCCGGCGGCCTCTTGGTGATTCTTCTTATCGCCTTTGCCGTCCTGGTGGTTTTAGCCTTTCTTTTAAGCGAAACCCCGATTCGTACCCTGGGCTGGTTTTTTCTGGGCCCGGTGAGAAATTCCTATTACCTGGGCAATATGCTTAACAGCGCCATTCCCCTCATCTTTGGGGGACTGGGGGTTTCCATTGCCCTGCAGGCCGGCTGCTTTAACTTAGGCGGGGAGGGGCAGCTTTACTTCGGCGCTCTCATCGCCGCCCTTTGCGCCCCCCCCCTGCTTCCCCTGGGGGTCGCCGGGGCTTTTCTGGCCTTGGCGGCGGGGGCGGCGGCGGGAGGCTTGGCGGCGGCTTTTTCGGGTTTTCTCAAAATCCGGTGGAACACCCCGGAACTCATCACCACCTTTCTTCTTTCCCACGCCCTGTCGCTGATCACCAACTACCTCATCACCGGGCCTTTCCTCGATCCCGGGGCCAACCTGCAATCCACCCCCAAGATTCCCGAAGGCTTCCGGTTCCCCCTGATTCTTCCCCCCTCCAATTTGAGCGCCGGGGCGCTGGGGGGAATCCTGGCGGTGATTTTGGCGGGCCTTTTTCTCTATCGTACCCGGGCCGGCTACGAGGTACGGATTACGGGGCTCAACCCCGTTTTTGCCCGGTATGGGGGAATCGATACCCAAAGCCGGATTCTCCTGGCCATGTTTTTAAGCGGCCTGCTCTACGGCCTGGGAGGGGGGGTGGCCATATTCGGCACCTACCATGCCGCCATTAAGGAGTTCTCTTCGGGGCTGGGCTGGAACGGCCTGGCTGTGGCGCTGATTGCCCGGAACCGCCCCAGGGGGGTTATTCCCGCGGCGATCCTCTTTGCCTGGATTGGCGCGGGGGCGCGGCTGGCCATGCAGTTTTCCGATGTTACGGTGGAAATAGCCTCCCTGGTGCAGTCGGTTATTTTCTTTTTGATCACCAGCACGGTTCTTCAG
>JAISRN010000014.1 GCA_031273605.1 Spirochaetales bacterium
GGTTCGATTTGGGCCCGGGAATTAGCCTGAAAAGCGTTCTTAAACCGAAGGACCTCATCGTAATTATCGGTACGGATCAGGTAACTCAACATTCTAAAAAGGTAGGGGTCCTTTTGGCCGTACCTCTGGATGAGAAGGGCGTAATGGTACCGGGCTTCCTCGTACATGGCCGGGTCAAGTTCATCCCCCCAGCGGATATAGTTATCCCCCGCCAGGAGGAGGGCCTCCTCGTCATAGGGCTCCTGGGACAGGCGCTCCTTAATGAGGGCTTCGGCCTGGGGATACTTGCCCAGTTTTTCGGATTCCAGCCTGGCAAAATCCAGGAGCCCCTTGGGGTCGCCGGGGTAGAATTTTAAAAGCTCCGTATACTTCTGTTCCGCCATAACGTACTGAAGTTTAGCGGCATACTCTTCGGCATAGGTGTAATACCATCGCTTTATCCGCCATTTTTCCGAGGCTTGATTAAAATACTCATTCCCCGTTTCAAACTCGTCCCGGCGAATCTCCGTAACTCCCCGGCGGTAAAGGTGGTTGGCATAGAGGGGAGTAAAAATAAAATGAAAAACCAGGTAGCTCAAAAGGCCCAGGGCCGCCAGGGCCGCCAGAACAACCCGCATGATGGGCCAAATGTTATGCTTAAAGGCGTAGGCAAAGGTGCTGCGTTGTTCTTCAAACTGAAGGCCCGAGAATTTTTGGTACTGCGCCGGTATCTCTATCCGGCGGCCGATGATCTTTCCCGTTAAGGCGGCAAGCTGCTTGGGACTCTCCCCGGCTTTAAGGGCCTCCAGAATTTTAACCAGCCCGTCTCCGGACAGGCCCTTGTCGCCAATCTGCTCCTCGATGATCAGCCGCAGGTTTCGGGGAAGGGAATCCAGGGTGGCGGTGATTCGGGCGAAGTCTTCCTGGGAAAAACTTAAGTCGTCGCCCCCTTCTCCAAAGGAAGGCCCTTCGCCGGAGGGCTCCCTATCCGGGGCTGCCTTGGGCGGGGCCTGGGTTGGTCCGGCCGGGGAGGGGGTTTCTAACCCAAACTGGCCGCTTATGTCATCATCCAGATTAAAATCGGCGACATCAAAGATGTCCCCGTCTCCGGCAGGAAAGGCTTCCTCCTTCTCCTCCTCGGCAGGGACCTTTTCTTCCCCCTCCTTCTCTCCCCCCGGTTCCTCCTCTATGGAAAACCCCAGGGGATTAAAATCCTCTTCCTCTCCGGGCGCCGGGGTTTCCCCAAGGGGTTCCTCATCGGGGTCGCCCAAAGCGGAAAAGCTAAAACCCCCATCGTCTTCCCCTTCTCCGGTCTCTTCCTTCCCTTCGTCAAAGGCGCCGGTTTCCGGGGCCTCGTTTTCGCCGCCGGGTTCCTCAAAGGAGAAGTCCTCCCCTCCGGCGTCCCCTAAGCCGGCGTCAAAGGGGTCTTCCCCCAGGGCGCCGGTTTCCGGGGCTTCGCTTTCCCCGCCGGGTTCCTCAAAGGAGAAATCCTCTCCGGCGTCCCCTAGGCTGGCGTCAAAGGGGTCTTCCCCCAGGGAACCGGTTTCCGGGGCCTCGTTTTCGCCGCCAGGTTCCTCAAAGGAGAAATCCTCTCCGGCATCCCCTAGGCCGGCGTCAAAGCCATCCTCCCCAAAGGCTTCTTCCCCCTCGGTAATCCCGGCGTCCAGGTCTTCCTGATCAAAACCGGACAGTCCGTCTTCAGGCTCCTCACCAAAAGAAAAATCGTCTCCAAAAATCTCACTGCCGGAAAAAGAGTCCTCCGGGGTTTCTTCTACCGGCTCAAGCGCCTCTTCCAGGGGTATCTCGTCCAGCTCGTTTAAAAAGTCGTCCCTGGGGGAAAGGCCGTTTTCTTCTTCCGAAGGGGAGGAAAAGAGGCTGCCCAGGTCTTCTTCGGGGGCGGTTTTTCCGGGAAGGATGTTTTCGATCTTGAGGCCCTTCTTGGATAGAATGGTCTCTTCGTTTCCCAGAGAATTGATAAGGGATTTGAAATTTTCAATGCTGCTGAGATCCGGCATGCTCTCCCGTAAATCCTTTGCTCAACAAGGGGGGATAGGAAAATGGGTTTTTCCCGTTTCTTTTTTATCGGATTTTATTTTTCCTTTCTTAATGTGTTTTTAGTCCGGGCTGCAAAATGACGTTGACTTTGCCTTCAATTTTGCCGATAAATTTAACAGATTATGAAGTTTGGTCCAAAATTGACCCTGCCAACCCTCTTAAAAATTTTGCCCGGGCTTTTCTTTGTGCTGGGCCAGGTTCCCTTTGCTCTCTCTGCCAGGGAGGCCGAAGCAGCCGAATGGGAGGGGGGCAGCCCGGAACTGTATTTTAAAATTGTCAGCGCCCGGGAGGCTGAGGAACCCCTGATTGCCGGTGATAAGGTTCTCTTTTTCTATAAACCCAGCGAACCCACCCGTTTTGTGGGAGCGGCCTTTGCCCATGAGGATTTTGTTCAAATTCACCCCTTTAAGATTAACGAAAACAACCTTTTTTACCTGGTTTATCCTATTCCGGAAAACCGGGACAGCCTGCGTTATCGCCTGGTGATTGACGGTGTTTGGGTAAACGATCCGGCTAACTCTTTAACAAGCCGAAGCCAGGGGATAAATTTTTCCGTTTTGCCCCTCCCCCCTCAAACCCGGCCCGCCCCCTTGTCGGGCCCCCAGTTTTTACCGGGAGGCCGGGTGCGGTTTCTCTTTCGGGCCTCCCCCGGAGAGCGGGTCTGTCTTGCCGGCAGCTTTAACCGGTGGGACCCCTACCTTTACCCCATGGGGGAGACCGAACCAGGCTCCGGTCTTTACGAAATAACCCTGTCCCTGCTTCCCGGGGTTCATTCCTACGGGTTTGTTTACCGGGGGCAAATTTACACCGATGCTTTTAATTTAAACTCCGCCCTGGACCCTTACGGCCGGGAAGTTTCGGTTCTTTCCCTCCCATAAAAGCCATGTTTAAATTTATGCTTAGGTTACAAGCCGGCCCTCGGGGGGGATTTATTCTGGCCCCCCCACCCCGGATGCGGATTATTTTTGGGCTTATGGCCGGCGGGACGGCGGGGAGCCTGCTCGTGGGTTTTGAAGGGGGCATTCCCTGGATGGGGGCGGCCCTCCTGGGCCTTTGTTTATGGGGCCTTTTTTACGAAGAACGGTGGATCTTTGCCAAGCCGGAAATTGAAACCCGGATGGGCCTCCTGTTTTTTTATAAGCGCCGGCGCTTTAAAATTGAGGAGGTTAAGAATTTTCTTATTTACTCTCCCGGTACGGGCAGAACCCCGGCGGTGAACCGGGGCCTTTTTTCCGGAAGGGGGGGGGCATTCTGCCTCCTGGCCATGCAAACCGCCGAAGGAAAACAGATAAACATTGAACTCATCAAAAGCCGGGGCGGCCAAGCTGCGGAGCTTAAACAAAAAGCCCTTGTTCTAAGCGCCTACTGTGAAAAACCTTTAATTGAAGAAAACATTTGACAGGACTAAATTTTGCCTGTTACAATAAGGAATAAGAAATGTACGAAAAAATGTATATTCAGAGGGAAGGTATGGAAAAACCGATTGTAGCGCTCATTAAAAATCCGGAGCCCCCGGACGCCCAGCGCATCGCGGAGATGCTCGATGAGGCCATGGAGCTTCTGGGGGGGATGGATCAAATCGTTCACCCCGGCGATTATGTGGTGATAAAGGCAAACTTTTTTGCTCCGTACCCTCCCCCGGTTTCGGTGGACCGGCGGGTTGCCGCGGCTCTGATCCGCGCCCTTCGCCGGGCCGGGGCCTCCCGGGTGGTGCTCTGCGAAGCGGTCAGTATCGGAACCCGGCTTGGCCGGGGAACCACCACCGCCGCGGTCATAGACGGGCTTGGTATCCGGGAGGCTGCCGAGGCCGCCGGCGGGGAAGTGCTCTGCCTTGAGGACGACGATCGGGTCCGGGTGGAAGTACCGAACGCCCGGTCAATCGGCTGGGTGGATTATCCCCGGTGTATGCGGGACTGCGATGTCCTCATCAGCCTCCCCTGCATGAAAACCCACACCATGACCATGGTGAGCCTTGGGATAAAGAATTT
>JAISRN010000052.1 GCA_031273605.1 Spirochaetales bacterium
GGCCGACAAAAAAATCCTTGCAAGGGCCAAGGGTTTTTTTACCCAGGCGGCAATATCCAAAAATATCAGAAAGAACTAACCCCTTTCCCATTAGTTTTTGAGGGAAAGTAGACCACAGAGACTCCTTGTTCAAAATTCCCTCTTTAATATTTGAAATGACGCCTTCCTAATGGCATAAACGAAAGATTAGGTTATAATACTGCCGGAGGCAAACAAATGAAGAAAAACAAAACCGAAAAGAATGGCCGGCTTTCCCTAAAAGAAAAACTCGGGTTTGGGGTCTTTGACCTGGGGGGGAACCTGATGTTTTCCGTTATGGGCTTTTGGTGCCTCCACTACCTTACCGATATCGCCGGGCTTACCGCAGCCCTGGCGGGCTTTGCCCTGATGATCGGGAAAGTCTGGGACGCCGTAACGGATCCCTTGATGGGCTTCCTTTCCGACCGGACCAGAACGCCCCTGGGCAGGCGGCGGCCCTACCTTTTGGCCGGGGCTGTCCCCATGGGGCTGGCCTTTTGGTTCTTCTTTACCGTACCCTCCTTTTCCGGCCAAACCGCGCTGGTCCTGTGGGCGGCCCTGGCCCTGGTTCTTTTTAACACCTTTTCCACGGTCCTTGGGGTCCCCTATTCCTCCCTCACCCCGGATTTAACCTCGGATTACCATGAACAAACCAGCCTTAACGGTTTCCGTTTCGGTTTTGCCGTCTTCGGTACCCTTATCGGAGCGGCGGCGGTTCAACCCCTGGCGGGCCTTTTCGCCACTCCCCGGCAGGGCTTTTCCATGACCGGCCTTATCCTGGGGGCCCTGGTTACGGTAACCTCCCTGCTGACCTTCTTTGGCGTCAAGGAAAAAAAGATAGCCTCCGCAGACCTCCCCAAGGTTCCCTTTTTCAAAACCTACCGGGCCGTTTTTACCAATAAACCCTTTGTTATCCTCACCGTCACCTATATGCTTCACATAACCGCCCTTACCCTGCTGCAGGGCATCATCATCTATTACACAAAGTACGTCTACCGTAACGAGGGCATCGCCACCCCCGCCATGGCCCTTTTGCTCCTGGTAGCCATGGTTTTTATCCCTATTTCCGTTTTGGTTTCCAAAAAAATCGGCAAAAAAGCGGTGTACCAAATTTGCTTCTTCATTTTGGCCACGGCAACCCTCCTCATCTTCTTTTTGGGACACATCCTGGGGATACCCTTCTTCTTTGCCGTCCTGATCTTTGCCGGAATCGGCGTGGGTTTTAACTATGTGGCGCCCTTTGCCATGGTTCCCGATACCATTGCCTTTGATGAACTGCGTACCGGCAGCCGTAAAGAAGGGTCCTACTATGGCATCTGGACCTTTACCTCCAAAATCGGCGCTTCCCTGGCAGCCCTCCTGTCCGGCATTATCCTTCAGTGGGGGAACTACCTGGCCGATGCGGTGCAGTCCGAACCGGCTTTGCTGGCCATCCGGCTCATCATCGGCCCGGTTCCTGCGGTTGTCTTTATCGCCGCCGCCGTCCTCATCCACTTTTACCCCCTAAATGAGGCGGCTTGCCTGGAAATGAAGGAAAAAAGGCTCCCGGCCTTTGCCCAAAAACCCTAGGCCCCCGGGCGGCTAGGTACGCCGGATGATTTCCTCCTCAAATTCCGGGTACCGGGCGGCAAGTTCGGCCCTAAGGCCGTCTTCGTAGTCCCCTTCGGTCCAGGCGGGCGCCATGGTGGTGCCCAGGAGGGCAAATTTTCCCCCCTCCGCCAGCCGGGTCCCTTGCCAGCAATTAGCCGGCGCCAGGCTTTGAACCTCCTGTCCCCGGAGAATATCCGGCCCAAGGCGGACAATCCTGCCGGTACCGTCCTCAAAGAGCCGGAGCTGCTCCACCGGGTCTCCCAGGTAAAAATGATACAATTCGTCGGTGGGCAAACGGTGCATTCGGGAGCCCCTTTCCGGGGTAATCAGGTACAAAATAGCCCCGCAAAGGGCCTTGGGCTCCGAATACCGGGCGGGAAGGGCCTCTTTAGGGATGAGGATGCCGGAGGTATAGGAAACGCTGATAAACCCCCCCTCCGGTTCTAAAGGAACCATTTTAAAGCGGTCAATAATTTGCTCGGCGGTCATTTTTCTTGCCTCCCCCTAAACTATACCGGATTCTCCCTTTCCCGGCAGCCGGGGAGGGGGAAAAGAGGGAAATTTTTTGTTTTTCGGGCTCCGGGTATTGCCAAGGGAACCAGGCTGGAGTAAAATCAATCGGTTGATCTCATAAAGGGCTGGTCCCAAGACCGCCGCAGCGCGGTGGGATATTAAGCCTTTGCCACGGGTAAAAATGGCCTTTGGAGACAACCTCATTATGTGCTTTACTTGGGGATAACTTTGGGAAAAACGGAATCTGGGTTTTTTCCCCGGTTCTCGTGAGAGAAAATTTCTTTCCGTTTTGTAAGTACTTATATTATAAGGACTTAGCTATCTTGGATCAGCCCTTATTAAAAGAAATGTTAACAAAATTGACGTTCCCCGCGGGGAATCGTTGGGGATAACTTGTGGAAAACCAAAAAACCGGCGGACCCTCAGAGGATTACACTGATCTTTGGAAACAAACGATGGGGGCTTTTAAGAAGGAATTAACCAAAGAAGAGTGGGATATGTGGTTTTCTAAACTGGATTATCTTGGCAGCAAGGAAAAAGCCATCGTTATCCAGGTTCCTTCCAAGTTTTTCCAGGCTTCTATAAAACAACGATACCAAAAACGCCTTTTAGCCAAAATAGAGGAGTTTTCCGGCCTAAGACTTGAACTGGAATACGCCATTCAGGAAAACCCCGGCAAAACCGGGTCCGAAGAAGAGGCAACGGCGCCCCCGGACAAAAAAACCCCCCCGGAATCCGATGACAGTTCCCGCCGGGCCTGCGGTCTCAATCCGGCCTACACCTTTAACCAATACATCATAGGGGAAAACAACTCCTTTGCCGTTAATGCGGCTTTAGCCATTGCCAAAAACCCCGGCAAAGCCTACAATCCCTGCCTAATTTACGGCGGAGTCGGCCTGGGCAAAACCCACCTCATCCAGGCCATAGGCAACGCAGCCTTTGAAAGTAACCGCCGGCTTAAGATTTTCTACGTTTCTTCGGAAACCTTTATGAACGAGTTCATCGAAAGCATCAGGGCAAAATCTACCACCCGGTTCAAAAATAAATATCGCAGCATGGATATGCTTCTCATAGATGATATTCAGTTCCTGGAAAATAAAGAAGGAACCCAAAACGAGCTTTTCCATACCTTTAACGCCCTCTACGGACTAAATAAACAGATTGTTTTTACCAGTGATAAACCGGTTAACCAGCTTAAAAACCTGGAAGAACGCCTGCAAAGCCGTTTTGGTCAGGGCCTTAACACGGACCTTCAGCCCCCCAACTACGAAACCCGGGTGGCCATTCTCAAACAAAAGCAGTTAACCCTGGCCAACCCCGTTACCGACGAGGTTATCGCCTACATTTGCCGCAACATTACCTCCAATGTGCGGGATCTGGAATCGGCCTTAATTAATCTCCTTGCCTATGGGGAGCTGGTTAAAAAAGAAATTACCCTGGAAATTGCCATGGAAAAACTAAAAGACCATGTCATCAGCCAGCGGCAGGGTAACATTTCGGTAGACCTTATTACCCGGGCGGTGGCCGATTACTTTAACATGTCCGTCGGCGACATAAAAGGGAAACGCCGGAACAAGGCCATCGTCATTCCCCGTCAGATTGCCATCTACCTGGCCCGGGAACTGACCGAATACTCCACCACCGAAATTGGCCTGGAATTCGGCGGCCGGGATCATACCACGGTGTCCCACGCGTGTCAAAAAATTGAAAACTACATGAAGGTTAACTCCACCATCGAACCCACGATTCGCAGCCTGATGAGCGCCATTCAAAAGCAAAACAAGGGCGGCTCTTAGTAAATCCCCAAAAAGAACCTTTTTACGGGGATAACCCCGGTATAAACCTTGAACAACCTTCCCTTTTCGGGGGAAAATCTGTTGATAAAACCCCCTTTTTTGGTCCTCTTGTCCTCAAATTTTGGGATCCCCGGGGCAATAAAAAGGCAAATTTTTCAAAAACTTCAAAAATCAAAAAAACCGGTTAACAAAATCGGGATAATTTAGTATACTTATCCCCAGGGTTAAGGATCGCCGGTACAAGCACTTAGGGGCTTTTTCCCCAAACCGGGGGTGCTTATTACTATTATTTTTATTAATATAATCTATCCTAATAATAGGAAAGGAAGGCCATGAAACTTAAATGTGATAAAAATCTCCTCCTAAAAGAGATTACCGTAGCTCAGGAAATCCTGTCTACCAAAAACGCCCTTTCTATCTTGTCCAATGTGCTCATGGAAGCGGAAAACAACACCCTGGTTATTCAGGCAACGGACCTTAAAGTGAGCTTTGAAACCCGAATTCCCGTAGACCTTGTAACCCCCGGTTCCTGTACGGCCTACGGCGAAAAGCTGCTTGAAATTCTCCGAAAGCTGCCTCCGGGAGAAATTGAATTAGAGCTAGACGGAGGCGCCTTAAAAATTCATCCTGCGGATGACGCTTCCATCGACTTTGGATTAAAGAGTTTAGCCTCCGAGCAGTACCCGGCTCTCAAAACAGTGTCCGACGATAGCTACTTTGATGTAGCCCAGGCGGATTTAATCGAAATGATAAGCCAAACTGTTTTTGCCGTTTCTGACGATGAAACCCGGTATTTTATGAACGGCGTTTACTTTGAAAATATTGAAGGGGACCTGGCTATGGTTGCCACCGATGGACGGCGGCTTTCCTATATTAAAAAGAAAATGAACGAGCCCCTTCCCTTTTTTGAAGGAATTATCATTCCTACCAAGGTGCTTAACTTAATTAAAAAACTTATCTCCGGAGAGGGGAACATAAGTTTGGCTGTTTCGGATAAAAGCCTTTTTTTTAAACTGGACAATCAAAGAATCAGTTCCAACTTAATAGACGGCGCCTTTCCTAAGTATCAAAGGGTAATCCCCGAAGATCATAAGTTTGCTTTTTTGGTAAATAAAACCCGCCTCCTGGACGCCCTGCAGAGAACTTCGGTTTTTGTAGAAAATAAATCAAAAAAGATTCTTTTTAACCTGTCTGCAGGAAAGCTTACCCTTAAATCCGAAGAAAGCGAATACGGAATGGCCAGGGAAGAAATAGACTGCGAATATGCAGGGGCGGACTGCGCTATTACCTTAAACTGCAGTTACATAATGGAACCTCTTAAAATTATTCAGGAGGATTCTGTTCAAATTCAGTTTACCGAAGTAGGCAAGGCTATTACCCTTAATGCTGTTCCGGAAGCCGATTTTTTTCACGTGATTATGCCTATGCAGACGGATTAATGGGCTTCCAATTTATAAAAACTTATAATTATCGAAATTTAGTAAATGCCCAAACCAATCTTCCGGGAGAAACTATTTTTCTGGTGGGCGACAATGGACAGGGAAAAACAAATTTTTTAGAAACGGTTTACTGCCTTTGTTTTGGCGCTCCCTTTCGCTCCCGGATTAATAGCCGCCTTATCTGCCACGGCGAAAAAGAAATGGCCCTTTTTGGCCTGCTGGAAATGGGGCCTGCCTGCCTAAATATGGCCTACAAGCTGGGAGAAAAAAAACAGATAACCGTTAACGATAATGTTGTTTTAGATCGCAAGGATCTCCTGTCCCACACTCCCTGTATTCTTTTTTGTCATGAGGATATTATTTTTATTAAAGGATCCCCGGAAAAAAAGCGGTGGTTTTTAAATCAAACCCTGGGCTTGTTTAATCCCCTTTTTTTGGACGAACTAAGAACTTATAACCGGATTTTAAAGATACGCAGCGTCTGCCTCCGGGAAAAAAATGAAGATATGCTGGAAACCCTGGATGTACAGATGGTTTGTGCGGGCCTAAAACTTATGGAAAGCCGCCGGACCCTGATTAAGGAATTCTCTCCTTTTTTTGGGGAGTACTACCGCCGGATAACCGGAGAAAGTTTTAGAAATCTAAAAATTATCTACAAACCTTCATGGCCCCAGGGGGAAGAATCCCCATCCTCCCCGGCAGGGGAAGCCGAAAAATCCTCCCTTTTAAACCTGCTTAAACAAAAAAGGCAGTGGGATTATTACTTGGGCCAAAGTTCCACCGGACCGCACCGGGACAATATCAAATTTTTAGACGGCGGCCGGGAATATGCCGGCGAAGCCTCCACGGGGCAGCTGCGGCTTATGAGCCTTATTCTGCGGATTGCCCAAGCGGGCTTTTATCGGCAAAAAACCGGCAAAAAGCCTATTTTGCTTTTGGATGATGTTCTGTTAGAATTGGACCCCCAAAAGCGCCGTCAATTTGTCGAAAGCCTCCCTGAATACGATCAGGCTTTTTTTACCTTTCTTCCCGGAGAAAAACTTCTGGAAACCCCCCGGGGGAAACCCTTCATCCTAAAAGTCAAAGAGGGAATCCTAAAAGAGGGGCAGCCATGATTCACCGGGCCGATAAGGTGCTTGACCGGATTTTGTCCCGGTATAAACTTGACGCCGAACAGGGAGAATTTCTTAACCTGTTAAGGGACTGGGAAAACCTGGTAGGCCCGGAGGCGGCGGAACATACCCGGGTTTGCGATCTCCTGCCTGCCTCCCCCGGAGAGGGGGGGATTCTTAAAATTCGCTCGGATCATCCGGGCTGGATTCAGATGCTCAAACTGCAGGAGGAAAAAATCCTTAAAAACATTCAGGCAAAATTTCCCAATCTTAACGTTAGGGGCTTGAGGATTTTTGTGGGTTGAAAACTCCGGCGCTTTCCGGTAAACTGAATTGATATGGCCTACGAAGTTACAGCCACAAGAAAACGGCCCGGCAGTTTTGAGGATCTGGCGGGGCAGGAATTTGTGGTTTCCACCCTCAAAAATTCCCTGGTTAACGGACAAATTGCCCATGCCTATCTGTTTTCAGGCCCCCGGGGGGTGGGTAAAACTTCCGCCGCCAGGATTTTAGCCCGGGCGCTGAACTGTCAGGAAAGCCCCGGCCCCACCCCCGCCCCCTGCGGCCGGTGTCCCTCGTGCCTGGAAATCGTTAAGGGACGAAGCCTGGATGTGATAGAAATTGACGGCGCCTCCAATACTTCGGTAAATGATATCCGGGAACTCCGGGACGAGGTCTTATTTGCCCCCAGCTCCGGCCGCTACAAAGTTTATATTATTGACGAAGTACACATGCTCTCCACTTCCGCTTTTAACGCCCTCTTAAAAACCATCGAAGAGCCTCCTCCCTACATTGTTTTTATCTTTGCCACCACGGAAATTCACAAAGTGCCCCTCACTATCCGGTCCCGGTGTCAGCAGTTTAACTTTAGGCTCATTAACCAGGAGGAGATCCGCCGCCTTTTGGCCCAGGTCTGCCGGGAAAACGGCATTGAGGCTGAGGAGGCCGCCCTTCTGTGGATTGCCAAGGAATCCACCGGTTCCCAGCGGGACGCCTATACCCTCTTTGATCAGATTGCCGCCTTCTCCGGGAAAAACATAACCCTGGCGGGAATTAAAGAAAAGCTCGGCCTGGTAGGAATGGATGAATTATCCGAAATCCTCACCCTGGCGGCGGAAGAGAATACCCGGGGGGTTTTAGAAAAGCTGGACTCCTGTTTAAATCAGGGCGTTTCGGTAGAGCAGGTCATCATTGATTTAAGCGAATATTTCCGGGGCCTCTTGCTGCTCAAACACGGCATTACCAGCCAATCCATCCTGGGCTGCCCCGCCTCCGCCTTTCCGGAGGCTGTTGCCGGGGCCTTTTCCGAAGAGCAGATTGAGCGGGCCCTGGAATGGTTTTTTCAGCTTTTCAGGGATCTGCGGTTTTCCCTTAACCCCAAACACGAGTTGGAATTGCTGTTGAGCCGCCTGGCCCAAATTAAATCCTACCTGTCTTCCCGGGAAATCCTTGCCCGGATTAAAGACCTTAGACGGCAGGCCGGGCTTCCGGCGGAATCTCCTCCGCTCCCCAGGGCCGCCTTGGATTCCTCCCCTTCCCGCCCGGCGCCGGTTAATCCCCCCGCCGAACAAACGCCGGAGGAAGCCCTTAAAGCCTCCCTCCTTGCTTTTATCAGAAAACAAAAACTCAGCCTCCATGCGGCTATGGAACAGGCTGTAGGATGGGAAATTGGGGAAAGTGAGATTGTCATTACCTTCGGAAACGATTTTAACGCCCTTAAGGTTAAGGACGAAAGGACCTTTCTCCGGGAAACCCTGAAAACCCTAACCGGCAGGGATTACCGGATTAACATTTGCAGCGAATCGGCGGCGGCCCGGCAGCCCGGCGGGTTTAGCGGAGATCCTCCCCTTTCCGAAAACCAGGAAACCGGGGATCAGGTTGTAGAAACTGTGGTAAAAATATTTCGGGGAGAGATTGTGGGGGAGGAAAAGTGAACTTGATCGAAATGCTCAAATCCTTTCAGGGGGAGCTGGGTAACATTCCCGGCCGTTTAAAAACCCTGGTGGTCGAAGGGTCCTCCGGGGCGGGGATGGTAACCCTTTCCCTAAATGGACAGATGGAAGTGCTGCAGCTCACCATTGCTCCGGAGATCATCAATCCCCAGGAGGCGGTGGTCCTGCAGGACCTGGTTGTCGCCGCCTTTAACGACGCCCTGCGCAAGATTCGGGAAGCCACCATGGGCAGTTTGGGAAACCTCTATCCCGGAATAAAATTTCCTCCGGGGAGCTTTGGAACGGAAAATCCCTGATGAACACCCTGGATGCCCTTATCGGAAATCTTTCCCGGCTTCCCGGCATCGGGAAAAAAAGCGCCGCCCGGATGGCCTACTATCTGCTAAAAGCCGATCCGGGGTTTGCTGAAAAACTAGGCTGCCAGATTACGGAGTTAAGGGCCAAAGTAAAAACTTGCTCCCTCTGCGGCGGCTACACCGATTCCGATCCCTGCGAGCTTTGCCAGGACCCCCGGCGGGATCACGGCCTTGTCTGTGTGGTTGAACAGGCCCAGGATGTGCAGCCCATACTGCAAACCAATGAGTATCCGGGGGTTTTTCATGTTCTCCAGGGCGTCCTTTCTCCCTTGGAAGGAGTGGGTCCGGAAAACCTAACCATCAACAAACTTATTCAAAGGGTTCGGGACGAAAAAATCCGGGAGGTCATCCTGGCCACCAACCCCACCGTTGAAGGAGACACGACGGCCCTCTACCTGGTTAAGCTCCTGAAAGAGTACCCGGTAAAAATTACCCGCCTGGCCTCAGGCATCCCCGTGGGAGGAGATTTGGAATTTGCCGACCGCCTCACCTTGGCCCGCTCCCTTAAGGGCCGCACAGATTTTTCCCTGTAGCTATCCGGGTTTTTAAATCTTTTTCTTTTTTGACACTTTTTCTTTTTTGGCTTGTTCTAAAATGAAAAATGCAATATACTTTCTATATAAGAACCCTATTGGCCGACGCCAAGGGTAATAAAAATTCTAAGGAGTCCAAGCATGAAAAAATTTGGCTTAATTGTCATGATCCTGACCCTCTTAACTCTGGGGCTTGCCGCGGATGGAATCCTAGCCCAGGCTAGGACTACCTACAAACCCGGCACCTACGAAGGCGCCGCCAACGGTTTTCACGGGGAAGTCAAAGTTTCCGTAACCGTTGATGCCAGCAGGATTGTTTCCGTAACCGTTCTTTCCCATACCGAAACCAACGGCATTGGAACCAGGGCTATCAACGCTCTTCCGGCAGCCATTGTTACTGCCCAGGGAGTTACTGTGGATAATGTTTCCGGCGCTACCCTGACTTCCCGGGCTATTAAAGACGCCGTAACGGCGGCCCTGGCTCTGGCCCGGCCATAGGTTTTAACAATTCCTTCACAGGGGCCGGCAAACCGGCGCCTTGAGACGGAGTATCGCCTTTACCGCCGCTTTTCAGGGGCGGTAAAAGGCGGTTTTTTTGATAATTCCAAGCCCTGGCTTTTTTTCATGGGTGGCGGGATTCTTCATTAGCTTCCGGGGAAAAAGACGGCATGCGGGGCGTGATTTATGCCACAAGAATTACTACCAATACCTTAAAAAAAGAGCAGACGGCTAAGATTTTAGAAATCTGGATAGAAGACCTGCAAATTTGCATTAACCAAAATAACGAATTCTTTCGCTCCTCCGCTCCCCGGATGGCTTTTAACCATTTTGGCACCTTTGAAGTTCCCGATGATTTTTGCCGCTCCGTGGAGGAACTGGTTAAAAACCGGGAAAGCCTTGAAACCTCTAACGGCAAACTTTTTGGGGTTATGCTCAAAAAGTTTAAATTTTAAGGCCGAACCCTTATGCTGATACGCCGGGGCAAAACCATCGGGATTTGTATGGGAGTCAAACGGGTTTTGGAACTGGTGGAAAAACTTCAAAAAGAAGAACCTTCCCTTCCCCTCTGTACTGTCGGGCCCCTCATTCACAATCCCCTGGTTTTGAATAAACTGGCCGCCGAGGGGGTACGGATTATTCAAGATCCCGGGGAAGCCAGAACCGGCGTCGTGGTAGGCCGGGCCCACGGCCTGCCCAGGGACGTTAAGGAAGCTTTTTCCCGAATGCCGGTTCGCTTTGTGGACGGAACCTGTCCCAGGGTCCTAAAAACCCAGGATTTAGCGGAAAAACAGAGCCTTTTGGGGTATCATATAATAATAGTTGGCAATTCAGGCCACGGAGAAGTGCAGGCCATTGCAGGCTATGTGGCGGGACAAAATTACACGGTTCTGGCCACTCCCCAGGAGGCCCGGGCCTGCCCTTTATTTTCCCGGAACTTTGTGATAAGCCAAAGTACCATCCGCCAGGAAGAGTACGACCAGGTCTGCGGGGTTTTAAAGCGCCGGGCCGAGGAGGAAGGGCGGGAGCTGAAGGCCGTTCAAACCATTTGTCCCTGCACCAGGGACAGGCAGGAGGCCCTTAAAGAACTTTCCAACGCCACCGACGCCCTCCTCATCATCGGCGGCAAGGACAGCGCCAACACCATCGGCCTTTACCGTACCGCCTTGCAGTTGGGAAAGCCCGTGTGGCATATAGAATCGGCCCGGGAGATTCCCCCGGAGGTTTTTGGCTGCGCCGTGGTGGGGCTGTCCGCCGGAGCTTCCACCCCGGAGTGGATCATCCGCGGGGTGGAACAGGTTTTAGAACAGGGCAGCCAGGAGGCGGGTTCAATTTCGGGCCCGGCGGGCGGCCACAAGAATAAATTAACCACAACAGAAGGAAGAAACATGGAAACCTTAAGATCAAAAAAAGCCTTTATCTGCGATATGGACGGGGTTCTTTACCACGGAAACCAGCTTTTGCCGGGGGTAAAAGAATTTGTGGAATGGCTTAGGAAAGAGAGCAAAGCCTTTCTCTTTTTAACCAACGCCAGCGAGCGTTCCCCCAGGGAATTGCAGGAAAAACTGTCCCGCCTGGGGATCGAAGTGGACAGTACCCACTTTTATACCAGCGCCTTGGCCACCGCCGGTTTTTTGGCCACCCAAAGTCCCGGCGGTTCCGCCTATGTTATCGGCGAGGCGGGCTTAATCAACGCCCTCTACGACGCCGGCTTCTCCATGAACGATATTAATCCCGATTACGTTATTGTGGGGGAATCCCGGACTTACAATCTGGAAACGGTGATGCATGCGGTTAAACTGGTGTTAAACGGCGCCAAACTGATAGGAACCAATCCGGATTTAACCGGCCCGGTTGAAGGGGGAATTGCTCCGGCCACCGGCTCCCTCATCAGCCCCATCGAACTTGCCACCGGAAGTCAGGCCTATTTTGTGGGAAAGCCTAACCCCTTGATGATTCGCCACGCCATGAAGCGGCTTAAGGTGAACAGGGAAGACACGGTGATCGTGGGAGATCGGATGGACACGGACATAAGGGCGGGAATCGAGGCGGGAATCGAAGCGGTCCTGGTTTTAAGCGGGGTAACGAATTACGAAAATATGAAGAAATTTGCCTACCGGCCTAACTACATTTTCAAAGGGGTGGGGGAAATTCCCCACTTTAAAGAAAATGGCAGCGGAATTGAGAAATGATCCTTCATTTTGATCCCCCGGCGGAGGGGCCGGAGGGACGGCCGGCCTTCTTTTTTCTTCATGGTTTTTTAGGAGCAGGGAGCAACTGGCGGAGTCTTGCCAAGGTTTTTGCCCAGGATTACCTTGTTGTTTGTCCCGACGCCATTAATCATGGCCGGTCTCCCCGGCGCCGGGAAGTATCCTATCCCGCCATGGCTCAGGACCTTTTTGACACCGCATCGAGTCTGGGCCGGGAAACCTTTGTGGCCCTGGGTCATTCCATGGGGGGCAAAACGGTTATGGAGGCGGCCCTAAGCCGGCCGGACCGGGTTAAGGCCCTGATTGTCGCCGATATAGCGCCCCGAAGCTACCCCCCGGCTTTTGCTCCCTACCTGGAGGCCCTTCTCTCCCTTAACCCCCGGGAATTTAAAACCCGCAAAGAGGGGATGGACGCCCTGGAGTCCGCCATTCCTGATCGCAGCCTCCGGAGCTTTCTCCTGAACAACCTGGAGAGGACCGAAGAAGGCTTTGATTGGCGGATCAATCTATCCGCCCTTTCGGAGGGCTACGATGAAATTCGGGGCGGAGTGGAAGGAGGCCGGGTTTATACCGGCCCGGCGCTTTTCTTGAAAGGGGAAAATTCCTCTTACATTGAACCCGGGGATGAAACTTTCATCAAAAGCCTGTTTCCCCTCAGCCGGCAGGCGGTGATAAGGGGCGCCGGGCATTGGCTTCAGGCGGATAACCCCGGGGAAACCGCTGAGGCTATCCGGGCTTTTCTGGAAGAAATCTAAAAAAAGGAGTCGCCATGAGAACCTGCACCCTGGAAAAAAACAAAAGCCATTGTCCTTGCAGCTTTGGCTGCGGCAAGGCCGGAATTTGCTGCGAATGTCTCGATTATCACCGGAGCTTGGGGGAATTACCGGGGTGTTATTTTCCCCCGGAGGTTGAAAAAACCGGGGATCGCTCGGCAGCCCGGTTTATTGAGGTGGTCCGGAAACAGGGAACCGCCTACCTTCGATGATTGTGAAAAAAGAAACAATCAAAAACTCCGGTTTGCTGGCGGCCCTGGCGGGGCTGGTTATGTCGGGCTGTTATTACACAACCCAGGGTTTTTATCTGTTGTCCTACCAAAGCCGGGCAGTGGCGGTGGACAGGCTTTTAAGCGACCAAAATCTAGCGGGGGAAACCAGGGATTTTTTAAACCGGGTAAAAGAAATCAAGGCCTTTGCGGTAGAGGAACTGGGTCTGGAGCTTAACAAAAACTACACCCGGTTTTTAAGCCTGGATCAGGATGTTCTGGCCTATGTGGTTTCGGCCTCCGAGCCCCTTTCCTTTGTTCCCCACCTTTGGAATTATCCTTTTTTGGGAAAGATGCCCTATAAGGGCTTTTACCGGCTGGAAGACGCCAGAAGGGAGGGGAAAAGGCTTTCTCAAAAGGGCCAGGATGTGTGGATTAGGGGAGTAGAGGCTTTTAGTACCCTTGGTTTTTTTAAAGACCCCCTGGTAAGTTACATGACCCGGTATTCGGTTTACGAATTGGCGGATCTCATCATCCACGAGCAAACCCACGCCACTATTTGGAAAAAGAACGACACGGCTTTTAATGAAGACCTGGCGGCCTTTGTCGGGGAAGAAGGGGCCAGGCTCTTTATTAAAAGGACCTATGGCGAGGATTCCGAGGAGTACCGTCGGATCGATCAAAGTAAAACCGATGCTCAAACCTTCAGGCAGGATATTTTGGCCCTAAAAGCCCGGCTGGAAGTCTTTTACTCCCAGTGGGAAACCCAAACCCGCCGGGATTTGGAGGAAGGGGCCGAATCCCGGGTTTCCCGGGGGCAGCGCCGGGAAAGGGAAGCGGCGCTTAGGCAGGAAGGTTTATCCCGGCGGGACGAAATTATCCGGCAGTTTAAAGAGGAATTTTCCGCGGCCTACGAGGACCGGTACGCCGGGGAAGGTTACCGGAGCTTTACCGATCTGCCCGTTAATAATGCCTATCTGGAGCTCTTTACCCTCTATCACGGACAACGGGAATGGTTTGAGGAACAGTTCCGGGCCGCCGGCGAGGACATGAGAACCTTTATTCAAAACATGAAAATGACACTGTAAGTTGACTTTTATTGGCCGCATTGGTTATCATACGGCATGATCTATACCCCGATGACAAAAATGGCCATGACCATTGCCTACAACGCCCACAACGGGCAGTTAGACAACGGAAAAGAGGGGCAGCCCTATATTTTTCATCCCATACATTTGGCGGAACAGATGACCGATGAGATTTCCTGCTGCGCCGCCCTTCTGCACGATGTTGTGGAAGATACCCATCTAACCTTTGAAGATTTAGGACAGCAGGGCATTTCACAGGAAGTCATCGATTGCTTGAAACTGCTAACCCACAAAAAAGAAGTTCCCTATTTTGATTATGTTAATGAGATAAAAAACAGCGGTAACGAAACGGCCATTAAGGTTAAACTTGCCGATTTGCGGCACAACAGTGATTTAACAAGGTTAAAAACAGTAACGCCCTACGCTTTGCAAAGAAGGGAAAAATATCAACAGGCGATAAAGCTGCTCGAAGAGGGCGCTTTGGTTTAATACAGAATCCCAGGCTGCTCGTAATGTTTCACGTGAAACATTTTTTTACAGGAAATCTTTGAGTTGTTCCAGGGAATGTATTTCGTAGGTGGGCCTGAGGGTTGTGGGGTTTTCGGCGCGCCGGGGGTTAAACCAGCA
>JAISRN010000075.1 GCA_031273605.1 Spirochaetales bacterium
TGCTATGCGAAATATGCGCATTTACCCAAGGGGCGGCTTTTATGCCGTCTATGATAATCCTCGTCAGAACCGTGTTTAATGTAATTTTATTATTTACTTTAAGATGATTCAATTTATCAAATTCGTTCATTAACTCAGTTGCATCGGCTTCATAAACATAAGCCACATGGGGAGCGGTCCACCCTAAACTTGTGGTCGAGGATACAATCTTTTGACGTATATCAAATGGGACATAATTATCCATTCCTGGCAGCGCTCCTGTTTGTTAGATTTTGACATATTTTATTAATTGATGCAAGTGGACATCCTTTAGCGCCTTTGTGTCCTTAGTGGTGAAAATTCTTATCCCTGTTGTGTCCACCCAAGGGGCGGGGCCTCGGTATTGCCTAAAAATGAATTGCATAATATGCTGGGGTTAAATATCTATCCAAAGAAGGAAGAAAAATGGCAGACATATTGGATTATAAGAAAGAATATAAGGCTTTGTATGGACCCAAAAAAGTACCCGCGTTAATAGAAATTCCTGAAATAAATTTTGTTGCCGTTGATGGGAAGGGAAACCCGAATGATAAAGACGGGGAATATCATAAGGCTATAGAATTATTGTATAGTATTCAATATACAATAAAGATGAGTAAAAACGGAAACAAAATACCTGAAGGATATTTTGATTATGTTGTTCCTCCCCTTGAAGGATTATGGTGGTTTGAGAATAACGAAAAAATAAAGCCAGCGGATAAATCAAAATTTATTTGGACTTCGATGATAAGGCTGCCTGAATATGTTACAAAAGACATACTTCAATGGGCCTGCACTGAAGTAAAAAATAAAAAGAAAATAGGAACAGAAAAGGCAAAATATATAAAAATGAGGGAGGGCCTGTGCGTTCAATGTATGCACATAGGATCCTTTGATGAAGAAGGGGAAACAATAAAATTAATTGATAAATTTATTGAAGAAAATAATTTAATAAATAATATAAATGCAAAAAGAAAACACCATGAAATATATTTATCCGATCCACGAAAAGCCGATGCAGCCAAAATGAAAACAATATTAAGAATACCGGTAATAAAAAGATAGGTGAAACGTGCCATTTTCAGAGGTTGCCTTTCCAAAATCTGACATTTTGGAACGGCCTCAGGTTTTTGTATTATTGGACCCAAAGTAGAACCTCTGCCACAAAGCTTCAAGTCAGGGATGGTTGGCGTGTTAAAATATTTTTGTTATATGTTTTGTATTCCGGTATCAACTTATGTTTCAATACTTGTTCATTTATTGTATATCCGACTAATGAGAGTGTTATTAATTTTGAATATTGCAATGCTTGCAGTATATCAAAAATATAATTTTTAGAAGAAAATTTATCATTTGCATCAATTCTCCTAATTATATCGGTACTATTTATATTGTTTTCACTATTTATCAAATTTATTAATGCACAGATAGTGACTAATACAGAATCGTCATCAACAGAATTTACCAATGATGCCGCTTGCAATATTGGTATATCATATTTATGAAGTGTTTTTTGTGTATAGCTACTTATGATATTATTTTTTATTTGTTTTTCTGCTTCAAGGCTTGTGAGTTTATAATAGGTTTCAAATTCTTTGATTTCTTTACCTATTGATAATATTTCTCGTGATTTTGGACAGTTTGAAATAAATTCAAATTTAAACAGTTTCCCCTTTGCAAACGTTTCCATTAGAAACAAAGCGCAATGCAATCGGCCAGAATTGCAATATTTTAATTTATTTTTTAAAGTTAATAATAATAAATGGGAAACATTTAACCTGGGGAGTTTTTGATGTGTTTTCTGGTAATTTGCGGATGGTTCAAAAACATAAATATCCATATTTTCAGAAATGCCCGATAAATATTGATTTATCATTTCTTTAACTTTATACCATTCAAGACCACCATTACCACAACCTAAAGGCGGAATGGCTATTGATTTAATATTACGTTCTTTAATTTTTGATAATAAATCGATCAGCCCTAATTGTATATATTCATATTGCGAATTTTTACGCCACTCGTTCTTTGTTGGAAAATTCGCAATTATTTTTTTGTTTTCTTCAAAAAAGAGAACCTTCCCAATAGTTAAAGTTTTAGATTTACATGCATCTATATATGCTGCCTCATTTTTTGGGTATTTTAATTTAAACTGATACGCTATTCCTTTGCCTTGAAAACCTTCGCAATTAACGGTGTTGATAATGCATTCTGCCTTTGAATCAAAAAGATTGCCCGTTGTATATTTTATCATGCGCCTGCTCCAAAGATATTTGGATCAATAATAATGTTATTAAGGTCAATATTGCATTTTGTGGATATTTGTAACAGTAAATTTTTACCTTTTAAATCTTTAACTACTATCGATCCAAAATCTGTAACCGGAACTAATGTAGGAGCTAACACTTCTGCCATATAGACTTGTCTATACGACTTCCAATTTAAATGTCTTTGTATTACCCACCATTCACGCAAACCCTGAGCGGTTTCTGCATAAGTAAAATCATAATTATTACAATCATATAATTGACTGTCTTGATAATGTAACGGATGGCATGGTATGTATAACCAATGTTGTTGAATGGCATGATTAAGCGGTATCGTTATATAAGCAAAAAGAGTATCAGGATTATCTGTTTTTATTCTATAATCAAAAGCCGTATCAGGAAATAGATGAAACGGAACATAGTCAAAAATTCCTAATTGTTGTCGTTTGGTAAGTATATTAGGGTCGGCGATATTTTTATTTAACTTTACGCCATTTGCTTGCATTTTCGCTCTACTTATTAAACCATAGGATAAAATATTAGGCATATTAGCGATTGCGGTCAAATGGTACAAGGTATCAGGCATCATTTTTCCTATGAAAATACTATACTCAAGTTGAAAATGATAGTCAATATCCTGAATCCGTATATTTCTTCAATTTTATATATTTTCAACCTTTTCAGCCCAACGCATAACGTTCCGGTTGCTGCCTGAAACTTTCCGCCCCTAAAATCCGCTGGACCTGCGGGATTTGTTTTGGTAATATAATAGATGTATGAAATACCTAATTTTGCTTCGCCACGGTCCTGCGGGCAAGGGGGAAACCGACTTTGCCCGGAAACTTACCCCCCAGGGGCAGGAGGCGGCCCTGGCCCGGGGACAGCTTCTCAAGGAAAAACTGGCCGCCGCCGGTTATCCCGGCCCGGATCTGATTCTATCCAGCCCCGCGGTCCGGGCTTTTGAAACCGCCTCCCGGATTCAGGAGGGGCTGGGGAAGGGGGGGCCTAAGATTAAGGTTATCCGGGACCTTTACCTTCCCGGCCCGGATCTTTGCCTGCTTATTCTCCGGGAACAGAAGGAGGCCCCCTGCCTGATCCTTTGCAGCCACAACCCCGGAATTTCCGACTTGGGAAAGACCCTTTTCCCCTGGCAGGGGAATCTGCCGCCCCTGGGGGTTCTGGCGGGCCGTCTGGGGGTGGATAGCTGGGAGGCCCTTTCCCCGGGCGGCGGGTTTAAGCCCGGCAGCGGGCTTTTAGACTTTTCTCTGGAAGATTAGGCGAGGAGTTCCAAAATCTGACATTTTGGAACTCCTCAGATAAAGGGAGAAAAAATGAAATTTAGGGTTCGGTATTTTTGGCTTCTCCCGGTTGGACTGCTGGTCCTTTTTAGCTGCGACCTTTTCAACTCTAAAGGGGAATCCGCGGTTGATCCTGTTCCTGTGAATCCTGCCTTTACCTCGTGGTACGAAAGGCACAACGATAGGGTGAGTAATGTTATTACCGGCCAAAAATTAATCCTGATAGGGGACAGCCTTACCCAGTTTTGGGAAGGAACCGAAGCCTATGAGGGGCTGCTGGCAAGATGCGGCAACAAAATCACCAACCTTGGTTTTGGGGGGGATCAAACCCAAAACGTCATCTGGCGGCTGGAAAACGGGGAGTTTCCTCCGGGAATTAACCCGGAGTATGTTTCCCTCTTGATAGGAAGCAACAACCGCCAGTCGCCCAATGCCATTGCCCAGGGAATTGCCGCCATTATCAAAATCATCAACCGAAACGCGCCGGCCGCCAAAATTCTTCTTTTTTCCCTCCTCCCCAGGGAAACGGGGCTGAATAATGAAAACACCAGACGGAATAACGAAGTTAATGAACTGATAAAGCATTATCACGGACAACTAAACGTCCAATACGTGAATATCGCCCCCTGCTACCTTAACCCGGAGGGCAGCCTGAAAAACGAATTATTCACCGACACCCTTCACCTGACGGAGGGGGGATACAATATCTGGAAAGATAAACTTGAAGAGATGGTAATCGCAGGGTGAGTTGAAGAAAAGTCCGGGGTGTGCTAAGATTATAGGGGATGAATATTTATGTGATTCAGGCTTTAACCGGGCAGGAGGAAAAATTTCTGGCCCTGGCCAAAAGAAGCCTTCCCCCGGAGGACGGGAACAGGCTAATCTGGCCCCGGCGGGATCTGGAAAGGCTGTCCCGGGGGCGGTGGTTTGCGAAAAGGGAACCCCTCTATCCGGGCTACGTTTTTTACCGGGCCGATTCGGTGGACCCGGAAAACTACCGGGCCTTTCAGTCTATTCCGGGATTTCTGCGGTTCCTCATGGGCAGGGAAAATATTCTTCCCCTCTCCCAGGACGACCTCACCCTCCTAAGCCACTTCCTTGCCTTTGGCGAGATTGTTCCCCGATCCCAGGTTTACTTTGACGAAAACAACCTGATTCGAATCGTCCAAGGGCCCCTCATGGGGCTTGAGGGAAGGATCATCAAGGTGAACCGGCGCAAAAAGAGGGCCAAAGTAGCTTTGAGCCTCTATGCCAAAAGTTTTCCGGTTGATCTGGGGTTTGAAATTTTGGAAAAAATCCCCCGGGGGGGAGAAGGGCCGGCTTAAGGGATGCCGCAAAAGAAAATAAATAAAGTTTACATTATCGGCGCCGGGTTCGCCGGCCGTCAGTTGGGCGAGGAGATCGCCAAGAAAAACGTACTGGGGGCCCTCCTGGGTTATCTGGATGACAAGGCGGAACTGGCGGGAATCGAGATTAATAACGTCAAGGTCCACTGCCCCATCGACAGCATCCTGGCCCTTCAAAAGGAAAAACCCGCCGACGAGGCCATCATCGCCATTCCCAGGGCGGACAACAAAACCCTGGCCCGGATCTACGGCCTGCTCACCAGGGCGGGGATTCCCCGGATTCGCTTTCTCCCCAGCCTCTCCCAAATCGTAGACGGGGCGGCCCACCTGATTCAAACCCGGTCCCTGGAGGCGGAGGACCTCCTTAAGCGGGAGCAGGTGGTGATTCCCCTTAAAAAAAGCCTTCAGTATCTCCGGGGCCGCCGGGTGCTGATCACCGGCGCCGGGGGCAGCATCGGCAGCGAGCTTTCCCGGCAGCTCCTTTCCGGGGGCGCCGAGCGGCTCTATCTCTTTGACAACGGTGAGAACAGCCTCTTTGAGATTGACCGGGAGCTCAGGCTTCTTCAGGAAGAAGGGGTGGGAGAGAAGGCAGCGATTGTGCCCGTCCTGGGGGACCTCCGGGACCGGGACTACACCTCCTTTATCTTAAGCCGCCTCAAGGCGGATGTGATTTTTCACTGCGCCGCCTACAAACACGTTCCCATGCTGGAGTACAACCCCCTGGAAGCCGTTACCAACAATGTCTTCGGCACCAAAAACATAGTCGAGGCGGCGGCGGAAGCGGGGGCCAGCCGGTTTGTTCTCATCTCCTCGGACAAGGCGGTAGAACCCAGCAGCATCTACGGCGCTTCCAAGGCCCTGGGGGAGGAGATCGTTCTTTCCCAGCGGGCCTCTCAAACCCAGTTTATGGTGGTCCGCTTCGGAAACGTTTTAGGCTCCCGGGGGAGCATCGTGCCCCTCTTTCAAAAGCAGATTCTCAAAGGGGGCCCCGTTACCATTACCCACCCCGGAATGACCCGCTTTTTTATGACCATCCCCGAAGCGGCCTCCCTGGTGCTGATGACCGGCGGCATGGGGGAGGGGGGCAGCCTTTACATTTTGGAAATGGGGGAGCCCCTGCGAATTCTGGACCTGGCCAGGGAGATGATTGCCTTTTACGGCTTTGAACCGGGGCAGGAGATTAAAATCCAGTACATTGGGCTGCGCCCCGGAGAAAAACTTACCGAAAGCCTCCTGGCCCCGGACGAAACCCCGGAGCGGACCAGCCAAAGGGGGATTTCCCGGCTGCGAAAAAACCCCCGCCTGGGAGAGGGCCTGGGGGAGCTGTTGAAAAACCTGGAAGGGGTCTGCCGGTTTGATCCTGAGCGGCCCCAGGACTACCGCAACCGGATCCGGGTACGGGAATACCTGGCGCCCTTCTATCCCCATTTAAGGATGAACCAGGATGAACCGGAGTACTGATTTTATTCCCTTTGCCCTCCCCAGTTTGGACCGCCGGGAAGAGGAAGCGGTTCTGAGGGTACTCCGCTCCGGCTGGCTTACCACCGGGCAGGAGACTCTGGCTTTTGAGGAAGAATTTGCCCGGGCGGCGGGGGTTCCCTTTGCCGCCGGGGTCAACTCCGCCACCGCCGGGCTGCACCTGGTTCTGGAGGCCCTGGCCATTCCCCCGGACTCCCTGGTGATCACCACCCCCTACACCTTTGTCGCCACCGCCGAGGTGATCCGTTACCGCCGGGCCCACCCCCTTTTTGTGGATATTAACGATGACTTTAATATGGATACGGAAAAGGTTCTCCGGATTCTCAAAGATCCGGCCCTGGCCCGGCGGGTTTCCGCCATTCTGCCGGTCCATCTGGGCGGCAGGGCCTGCGATCCCGAAGCCCTCTCCCGGGCCGGGGAGGCCGCGGGGATTCCCCTGGTGGAAGACGCGGCCCACGGCTTTCCCGCCGCCCAGGGGGGCCGCCTCCTGGGAACCTTCGGAGCCGCGGGGGTGTACTCCTTCTACGCCACCAAAACCATGACCACCGGGGAAGGAGGCATGGTGGTGAGCCGGGATGAGGAACTGATGAAAAAGATCCGCCTGCTGCGGCTCCACGGCATTGACCGGGACGTGTGGACCCGCAGCCGGGGGGGAGTCTCCTGGGAGTACGATGTTGCGGAAGTGGGGTTTAAGTACAACCTAACGGATATTGCCGCCGCCCTGGGGAGGGTGCAGCTTAACAAGGCCCAGGACTTTTTGGCCGAAAGGCGGCGAATTGCCCGGTTTTACCGGGATAACCTGGGGGATGTGGAAGGGCTTATCCTTCCCCGGGACTGCCCGGAACACTCCTGGCATTTGTTCATTATTCGCCTTAACCGTCCGGGGCTGGATCGGGACGGGTTTATTGAAAAAATGGCCGAGGCGGGAATCGGCTGTTCGGTACATTACAAACCCCTCCATCTGTTCAGCTATTACCGCCGGACCTACGGCCTTAAACCCCAGGACCTGCCCAGGGCGGCGGAGTTCTTTCATCAGGCGGTGAGTCTGCCCATTTATCCCGGCCTGGGGGAAGAGGCCCTTCACCGCATTACCGCGGAAGTCCGCCGGCTGGTACAGGGTTAGGGCCATGGGTTTGCAGGATAACCTTTTTCTGGGAAAAATAACCAAGCCCGGCATTCTCTGCCTGGCGCCCCTGGCAAGTTTTCTGCCCCACGGCCGGATTGAAAAAATAACCCTCCCTAAGCTGGAAAAGGGCTATGGCGTGATTGGCCCCCAGAATATTCCCGGCAAAAAGCGTTTGGAGTACGGCGGAGACGGCTTTGATCTTTTTGCGGAGGACCGGGTCCTTTACCGGGGACAAACCCTGCTTTTGGTTTACGGTCCCCATGAGGAAGAAGTCAAACGCCTCTTGTCGGCCATTAAGGTGGAGTACCGGGCGGAAATGGAAACCTTTCTGCTGGAAAATCCCCAGGAAGAAAAGGTGCTAAGGGAGCGTACCCTCTGCTTAACCCACCCGGACCAGCCTGTCCCGGAAAAATCCGCCGCTAAGAAGGGCGAACCGGCCGCCTCCCCCTGCCGGGAGGACCGGTTTGAAGCCGCCCTTCCCTGCCGGGAGCTTGACCGGCCCTTTCAGGTCTGCGTCCGGCCCGAAAAGGAGGGCCTTTTTAGGGTTCAGGGAAATTACCTGCAGCCCTTTTTTATTCAGGAATCTTTGGCGGCCATGCTCATGGTCCGCCCGGAGGCCCTTATCTTTGATCCCCCCGAGGTCTCTCCGGAAGAGACTCCGGGGTTGTGGTATCCCGCCCTTTTAGCCTGTTACGCCGCCCTGGGGGCCCGGCTTACCGGCAAGCCCTGCCGAATCATAACGCCCCCCGGCCAGGCTCCCCTGGGGCCTAACGATCGCGGCCCCCTCCGAGTCAGCCATACCAGCGTTTTAGGCCCGGCGGGGGAGGTTTTGTCCCGGAAAATCCGGCTGGATGTGGACGGGGGGGTTTGTACGTTTTTTTCCCAGGAGATCCTCAACCGGCTCCTCCTAAGCGCCCTGGGGGCCTACGAATGGACGGAAACGGAGATCACCGCCCGGCTGCTAAAAACCGTCTCCCCGCCTCTGGACTGCTATTCCTTTTCCCCCATGGCGCCGGGTTTTTTGAGCCTGGAACTTCACTTAAACCGCCTGGCCGCCGGCAGGCAGGAAAGCCCGGAGGAGTTCAAGTTTCGCTCTGCCTTTCGGCCGGGGCGGATTTTTCCCGGACAAACCCTTTATGGGGACAAGATTAATCCCCTTGACGTTTTGACAAAGGTTATGGAAGTTTCGGACTTTAGGCGGAAACACGCCTCCTACAAAATGCCGAAGCCGGACCCTTCCGAAACCCCTTCCGCCTATGCCATCAATGTTCCCCGGGGGATCGGCCTGTGCCTGGCCTACCAGGGCAACGGTTTTATAAGCCGCCGGGAAATCGACCAGACCATCGGCGTCGGCCTGCGGCTGGACACAACGGGGGTGCTGACTATCTTTACCCCCTGTCTTGCCGGCCGCCGTACCCAGGAGGTTTGGAAGGCCTGCGCCGCCCGGGCGCTTCAGTTTTCCCCGGATAAAATTGAGCTAAAGATCTCCACCCTAAAGGCGGCCCATGGGGAGGGAGGCCGGCAGGTTTTTGATCCCCGGCCGGCCCTCTACTCCCGGAACCTAACCCTGATTACCCCCCTGATTGAAAAAGCCTGCCTAACCCTGCAAAAAAAGCGGTTCCGGTCGCCCCTCCCCCTGGAGGTTCACCATAACTTTACCATTCCCCCCAGCCTTTCTTTTAATGAAGAAACATTTACCGGCCACCCCTTTTATTCCTGCTCCTGGGCGGCGGCGGCGGTTGAACTGGAGCTTAACCCGGTAAGCCTTCTTCCTGTTTTTCACAAAATTTGGCTTGCCGCGGACTGCGGACAAATCCTAGACGAAACCTACGCCCGTTCCGGCCTGGAAAAATCGGTTTACGCCGCGGTGGAGTGGTGCTTAGGCCGGCATTTTTCTTCCGCCGAACAAGCCGCCGGGGGAACCTTTCCCTCCCGGCGGGACCGCTTTAGTTCCCTGCCCCTGGAGATCCTTTTTCTGGATTCCAAGGTTTCCCCCAGGGGTCTGGGAGAGCTGGCCGCCAACACAATTCCCGGCGCCCTGTTCTGCGCCCTGGAGCAGGCCCTGGGAACTCCGGTCCACGCCCTTCCCTACAATCCGGCCATCTATCTCCACCCCAAAACCGGGGAGGCCCTGTAAATGATCATTGATTTTACCCTAAACGGCAAACCCGAAAGCCTTACCGTTCCTGCGGAAAAACGGCTGCCCGATATTCTGCGGGAAGATTTTAAATTAACCATGACCAGTACGGGCTGCCGCCGGGGGGAGTGCGGGGTTTGCCTGGTTCTTCTTAACGGCCGGCCCGTTTCTTCCTGCCTCATCCCGGCCTTCCGGCTCCGGGGTAATTCGATTCTTACCATCGAGGGCTTTCAGGATAACCCCGAATACTTTGACATTATTCAGGGTTTTTTAATCGGAAACTACGAGCCCTGCGAACACTGCCTGTCCAGCCGGATTTTAGCGGTTCACGCCCTTTTAGAAGTGAACCTCCGGCCCACGGAGCAGGAGATCATTGAAAACGTGGCTTTTATCAACTGCCGGTGTACCGATTTTTCTTCCCTGTGCGCCGGAATTGCCGAGGCGGGGCGGCTGAAGGAGGCCCGAAGCCATGGGCGCTAGCGGCAAGCACCTTTCCCTGGTTCAGGTTCACTACCCCAAGAATCTCCCCGCCCTCCTGGCCTTTTATCAAAAGAACCCCCGGTCTTTAATCTGCGCCGGGGGAACCAGCCTTCTGCAAAGTCCCGTTTGGAACGCCCCCAAAGAAACCATTCAGGATGTGATCTCTCTGTCCCAAATTCCTGAGCTGACCCATATTTCCCGGACCGAAAGCTATATTGAAGTGGGGGCCGCCGCGCCTATTTCCCAAATTCTCGGCATCGGCCGCCACGTTCTTTCCGCCGCCCTGGAGTCCGCCCTTACCAGGGTGGCAAACGGAGCGGTACGCAACCTGGCCACCCTGGGGGGCAGCCTGGCCTTCAGCGACCGCTGGCTTTCCCTGGTGCCGGTTCTCCTGCTTTTGGATGTCCGGCTGGAACTGCGGCGGCAAAGCGGCGGCGAATGGGTTCCCATTGCCAAGTTTTTGGAACGCCATCCCCTGTTCCGCCCCGGGGAGATGCTTACCCGGATAAGGATTCCCCTGGAAGAATGGAATGTTCAGCATTTCCAAATTTACAAGTCCCACGCCTTTGGCCCCTTAAACCAGCTTTCCTGGTGCGCCTTGGCCCAGGCTGAGAAGGGCTACCTGGAACGCTTCCGCATGGCCGTGGGCGCTCCGGCGGGCCTCATCATCCGCAACCGGGAGCTGGAAAATACCGTTTCGGGCAAAAAGCTGCCCCTCAGCCTAAAGGAACTGGCGCCCCTCCAGGAACAGCTTCAGCAAACCCTGGAGAATGTTCAGCCCCGGCTCAGTTTTATTCAAAAGCAGCTTATGACCCGGACCACCTACTGGTTTCTCCTCCGTTACCTAACCGACCTTTGGGAGGACCTCCCCTGAGGAATAACCACTGTTAAATTATTTTTTGCATAATAAAGGTTCTATAACCCGATTGGTTTTGGAATAGCTCAATTTTGGCCCTTGCGGCCTAAAGTGAGAATTGCTGCGGCCCTTGACACCTCCGGAGGGCCGTGATAAAGTCTTACAAAATACCAGGGCTTACCCGGCAAAGGAGGCGCCATGCCATTTTTACCGATGACGGAATACGAAACCGCCGATCCGGAGGTTAAACGGGAATACGATTATCAGATTGCCCGGCACGGCCGAATCACCAACATGAAGCGCACCCTCCTTAACAGCCTTCCCGCTTACCGGGCCTACATGGAATGGTACACCCTTAGGGACCAGATCCTTCCCTTTGTGGGGGAACGGGGGGTGTCCCTCTTTTCCTATGCCATTTCCTCCCAAAACGACTGTCTCATCTGTTCCCTCTTTTTTAGGAAGATCATCATTGATTCCGGGGATGACCCGGATCATCCGGTTCTATCGGAAACGGAAAAGCTGCTCATGGACTTTGGCCGGGCCCTATGCCGGGACCCCCACCACATAGAGGAAACCCTATACGCCGCCCTGCAGGGGCGGTTTAACCCCCAGGAACTGGTGCTCCTCTTTGCCTTTGCGGGGATCATGTACGCCACCAATCTTTTTAACACCCTTGCCAAGGTTCCCCTGGATGAGGCCCTTTATCCCTATGCCAAGGAGGCCCGCCATGGGTGAGTTTACCGGAAAGACGGCCTTTATCACCGGAGCGGCCCACGGTCAGGGCCGGGCCGCTGCGCTGCTTCTGGCCAAGCTGGGGGCGGATATTGCCGCCTTTGATGTGGCCAGGCAGATTGAGTACCCCGCCTACGAATTTGGCGATGCCAAGGAACTGGAAAGTCTGAAGGAGGAAGTGGAAGCCCTGGGACAGAGGGCGGTTATTGCTTCCGGGGATGTGCGGGACGACCGGGCTGTCCGGGAGGCCATAGACAAAACCATCTCCGCCTTCGGCAAAATCGACATCCTCTTTAACAACGCGGGAATCTGCGCCTACGCGGCCCTGGATTCCATGACCGATGACGAATGGAACGCCATGATCGATATTAACCTCAAGGGCCCCTTTAACGTTACCCGCCGGGCGGTTCCCCACATGATCAAGGCCGGAAGGGGGGTTATCATTAACAATTCCTCCGTTATGGGGCTAAGGGGCGGCAACCGGCTTTCCCACTACACCGCTTCCAAATGGGGGCTCACGGGGCTTACCAAAGCCTGGGCCATCGAGCTGGCCCCCCACAATATCCGGGTTGTCAGCATCCATCCCACCGGGGTTAATACCCCCATGAACGACGGGCTGGCCGCCATGGAAGGCAGCACGCCCCTGGAAATTGCCGAGCGCAGCGCGGGCAACCTTCTGCCGGTTCCCTGGGTTGAGACCGAAGATGTGGCCAACCTGGTGGTCTGGCTGGCCGGCGACAAGGCCCGCTACGTTACCGGGGCTCAGTTTGTTCTGGATGCGGGACTTTTAAGCCGGTAGAAGAACCGGGGCCGGAATTGACAAAAGATTAACAAAAGATGGACAAACCGCCCTGTTTTTGCTAAGATCAAAGACTAATGATGACCTTTCTCCAATTTATCGGCAGTCTTGGGTTGTTCCTCTTTGGCATGAATGTTATGAGCGACGGTCTTCAGAAGGCCGCCGGGGAACGGCTGCAGGCTGTACTCAATTACATGACCCGCAACCGGGTTACGGCCATTCTTACGGGTTTCTTCATAACCTGTATTATCCAGGCCTCCGGGGCCACCACGGTTATGGTGGTGAGTTTTGTCAACGCCCAGCTTTTAACCCTGGTTCAGGGAATCGGGGTTATCATGGGGGCCAATATAGGAACCACCTTTACCGGGTGGATTGTGGCCATCTTAGGCTTTCAATTTAATATTGCCCAGGCGGCGGTCCCCATTGTGGGGCTGGGGATTCCTTTTTACTTTTCTAAAAAATCCAACCGTCATAATGCCGGCCAAACTTTAATCGGGTTTGGCCTTCTCTTTTTGGGCCTGTCCATGCTCAAGGATTCCCTCCCGGATATTTCCCAAAACCAGGCGGTGCTGGCCTTTCTCAGAACCTGGACCTCCGGCGGCGGGCTGTCCTTCCTCTTTTTTATCCTGGTGGGGACCGTTTTTACGATTTTGGTTCAGTCCTCCTCCGCGGCCATGGCGGTAACCCTCTCCATGGCCAACGCGGGATGGATTGGCATTGACATAGCCGCGGCCATCATCCTGGGAGAAAACATCGGCACCACGATCACCGCCTTCCTGGCCTCCCTGGGGGCCAACGTGAACGCCCGCCGGGCGGCCCTGGCCCACATGTTCTTTAACGTTTTGGGGGTTATCTGGGTTTCCCTTCTTATAAAGCCCGTCCTGGGATTGGTGGAATTCATTATCCCCGGGGACATCGCCGGTCCGGAGGACTTCCCCGCCCGGCTTGCCCTTTTCCATACCCTTTTTAACCTGGGCAACACCCTCCTCTGGGTGTGGTTTGTTAATCCCGCCGCCCGCTTCCTCTGCTGGCTGATTCCCGAAAAAGACACGGGTTCCGAAGGTATCTATTCCCTCAAGTACATCTCCGGGCACATTCAAACCACTCCGGAGTTCAACATTCTCAACGCCAAGCTGGAACTTTCTAAAATGACCGGCATTTTGGAAGAAATGTACGATATTTTTCACCGCCTCTTTTTGGAGCCCCAGGAAACCGCCAATTATCAAAAGGATACTGAACGGGTCCGGCGGCTGGAGGATTACACGGACCAGATGCAGGAACAGCTTACCGCCTTTCTTATCCAGTGCTCCAAGGAAGAACTCAGCCAGGAAAGCGTTAATCATGTGATCCTCATGATGCGCATCGTTAATGAATTGGAGAGCATCGGCGATTCCATTTATAACCTGGTTATCCAGTGTCAGCGCCGGATCGATCAAAAGATAGAGCTGGACAGCCAGGCTATCAACGAGGTTAATCCGTATATGGAAAAGGTACGATCCTTTATTTCTTTTATCCGGGCCCACCTTAACCGGCCCCTGTCGGATAGCGAACTTTCCGAGGCCCGCAGCCTGGAATGGGAGATCGACAAAACCCGGAACACCCTCCATAAGTCCGCCCGGGCCCGGCTTAGGGAAAACGGCAACGTTAAAAGCGAGCTGATGATCATTAACATGGTTCAGCACTTGGAGCACATCGGCGACTATTCGATCAATGTTGCCGAGGCTCTGCGCAAAATGTAGGGGCCGTCTTGTTTCTTAAGCCTTTTTAGGGTATAACAATAGCATGAGTGAATATTCCTGCGAAGAGGATTATCTTCGGGACCTGGCGGACCGGGGCGGTTTGCCCGGGGGTTTCCGGTCCGGGGTACAAAGCATCACCTTTGTTCCCCGGGAGCGGCCCCAGGGGGGGGCGCAAAGGATGAACCTCTGCCTCCTCCGGCTGGATAAGCCCACCCCCCTCTTTGCCGGGGTCCTTACCCGAAACCGCTTCCCCGGACATCCGGTCCTCCTGGCCAGGGAACTCCTGGATCGGGAGACGAGCCGGGGGGTGATCATCAACAACCGGATTGCCAATGTCGGCGCTTCCGGGGGGCTGGAGGCGGCCCGGGAGATTACCCGGAACCTTGAGGCCCTGGACGCCCCGGACCGGGGGAGCTACTTTGCCGCCTCCACCGGGGTGGTGGGCTGGGAGCTTCCCCAAAAGGCCATGCAGGAGGCCCTTCCGGCCCTGACGGCCTCCCTCAGGGGGGATTCCCTCCTCCCCCTGGCCCGGGGAATCATGACCACCGACGCCTTCCCCAAGCTCCGCAGCCTTCCGGTGGGGGAGGGAAGGATTACCGCCACGGTTAAGGGGGCGGGGATGATTGAACCCCACATGGCCACCCTTTTGGGGTTTATTCTGACCGACCTGGCGGTGGACCGGGGGGAGCTGCGGAGCGCCCTAGGCGAGGCGGTGGAACAAACCTTTAACCGCATTACCGTAGACGGCGACCAAAGCACCAGCGATATGGTCCTGGCCTTTAGTTCCGGCCTTAAACCGGCGGTTTCTCCGGAAAAATTCCGGGCCGCCCTCACCCAGGTTTGCGGGGACCTGGCCCAGGACCTGGTCCGCAACGGCGAGGGGGTGGGCCACGTGATTCGGGTTACGGTTAAGGGGGCGGCCGGTTCCGCCGAGGCCCTCAAGCTGGCCAAGGCCGTGGGAAACTCTCCCCTGGTCAAAACCGCCATGGCGGGGAACGATCCCAACGTGGGGCGGATTCTCTCCGCCCTGGGGGACGCCGCGGGGGAGGGAAACCTGGGATTTAAGCCGGAACGGACGGTTCTCTCCCTAGGGGGGGAGGTGGTATACCAAAAGGGGCGGTTTGAGCTGGACCCGGAAAAGGAAGACCGCCTTTCCGCCGCCCTCCGCCTGGCGGCCCTGGGCGCCGGGAAAAAGCCCTTCCCCGAACACGAAAGAACCGTGGATATTACCGCCGTTCTGGGGCTGGGCGCCGGGGAGGCGGTTATCCTGGCGGCGGACTTAACCCATGGTTACGTGTCGGAAAACGCCGATTACCGAAGTTAGGAGCAAAAGAAAGGGCAAGTATGGATACCGTTAAGGAAAGCGCCGGCGAAACCATTCGTCAAGCGATGAATCTTTTGAGCCGCTGCCGGCAGGAAATGGGCAAACGGATCATAGGCCAGGAAGGGGTGATCAACGGCCTTTTTATGGGGCTTATTGCCGGAGGCCATGTTCTTTTAGAAGGGGTACCGGGGCTGGCTAAAACCTTAATGGTTCAAACCCTGGCGGAGGTGCTTGACCTGGATTACAAGCGGATTCAGTTTACCCCGGACCTGCTGCCCTCGGACCTGATAGGCAGCCTGGTTTACCGTCAGGAAACCGGGGCCTTTGAAGCCCGCAAGGGGCCGGTGTTTACCAACATTGTTTTGGCGGACGAAATTAACCGGGCCCCCGCTAAGGTTCAGTCGGCCCTGCTGGAAGCCATGCAGGAACGCCAGGTAACCCTGGGCAACGAAACCTACCCCCTGCCGGAACCCCTCTTTGTTCTGGGAACCCAAAACCCCATTGAACAGGAAGGCACCTACGCCCTCCCGGAGGCCCAGTTGGACCGGTTTCTCCTCAAACTCAAGGTCTCCTACCTGAGCAACGAAAACGAACTCCAGGTTTTAAGGCGCATGGGGGTGGAAAAAAAGATTCCCGTGAACACCATCCTCACCGCGGAAAAACTTCTGGAATTGCGGGAGGCCATTAACCTGGTACGGATCGAGCCGGGGATTCAGGAATACATCGTGGCCATCATTGCCGCCACCAGGGAACGGGACCGGCTGGTTCATCCCTATGCCAAGTTTATTGACTTTGGCGCTTCCAGCCGGGGCAGCCTGGGGCTTCACCGCTGCGCCCGGGCGTCGGCCCTTTTTCAGGGCCGGGATTATGTCCTCCCCGACGACGTTAAAACGGTCTGCCCCGACGTGCTCAGGCACCGCCTGGTTCTCTCCTACGAGGCGGAGTCCGAGGGGCTGGATGGGGACGATGTGATCGCCCACATTCTTAAAGTTGTGCCGGTACCCTAGGGGGAAACATGGACAGTCTTGAGTTTCTGGCCCGGGTTCACAACATTCCTCTGGCCTCCCTCAAACTGGCGGAAAGTCTCCTGGCGGGGAACTACCGGTCCGTTTTCCGGGGGCCGGGGCTTGAGTTTTCCGAGGTTCGGGAATACGCCCAGGAGGATGATTCCCGGCTTATCGACTGGCGGGTAACCTCCCGGATGAACGCCCCCTACGTCAAAACCTACCAGGAAGAACGGGAACTTATCCTGTTCCTCATGGTGGATGTTTCCGGCTCCATGGGAACCGGCAGCGGGAAGTACAGCAAGGCCAACATGGCCGCTCTTTTGGCCTTTCTGCTGGCCCGGGCGGCCCTGCAAAACAACGATCGGGTGGGGGCCGCCTTTTTTTCCGACCGGGTGGAGCACTGGGTTCCCCCTCAAAGGGACCGCCGCCACATTAACCGCCTGCTGAAGGATCTGCGGGAGCATAAACCCAAAAACCGGGGAACCAATCTGGATCAGGCCGTCATGGGGGTTCAGGAGGTTCTTAAACGAAAAAGCATCTGCGTGATCCTTTCGGATTTCCGGTTTGTCTTTGGCTGGCGGGAGCTTAACTTTTTAGTTCACAAACACGATGTGATTGCCATCAAGATAAGCGATCCCGATGAGGTTGAATTCCCTCCCCTGGGGGCCGCCTCTCTGCGGGATCCGGAAAGCCGGAAAATTGTTAAAAGTTTCGGTTTTTCCCAAAAATTTCGCCGGACCTACCGGGATTTTTGGGCGGGCCGGGATCTGGTTTGGGAACGGAGCTGCCGCCGGATGGGGATTGATCCTCTGACGATCTCCACCGCGGGGGACCCCCTGCAGGAACTTTTGCAGTTCTTTAAAAGAAGACGCCGCCGGTGAAAGGGAAAGTCCTTTTTTTTTGCCTCCTTCCCCTCTGCCTTCCCCTGACCGCCCAGGCCCAGGGGGTGATCCGGCGGATAACCTTTTTGCCCCGGGAATTTTACGCCGGAGACCCGGTGGAACTGCGGATTGAGGCGGAAATCCCCGAGGGGGCCAGGCTGAGCCTTCCCGAGGAGCCCCCCGACTACGGCTGGCTTTTTATCCGCAGTTGGACCCTTCCGGACCGGAGCGCCTCCCTGGGGAAGGCCGGGTCTTCTCCGGGCATGGTTTTCCAGGAGATCCGGGTGGAGTTTACCTCCTTTCAGCCGGGAATCCGGATGCTTCCCCCCCTGGTTTTGGGGGATGTGGTTTTGGAGGGAATCCGGATAGACACCTCTTCTCTCCTGGCCAAGGGAAACTCCCTGGGTTACGATCTGGCGCCCATGGCCGATCCCCTCTATCTGCCCAAAACGACCCTCTTTTTAGCTCTGCTGGCCGGGGGAATTCTGGGCCTGCCCCTGCTTTTGACCTTCCTTTACCGCCGCCTTCTGCAGGCCCTTCAAATTTACCGTTTAAGCGCCAGCCGCCGCCGGCCCTGCCAGAATTTTCTCCAGGAACTCCAGGAGCTGGATCGCTGTCTGCTGAACCGGAATGGCGCCTGGTTTTATACCCGGCTTCTCCTGGCCCTCAAGAATTACCTTTCCCAAAGAACGGAACATTCCTTTCTGCCCCTGACCTGCCGGGAGGCGGCAGCCTATCTGGAGGGAGTTTTTGAGGGGCGGGAGTTTTTAGAACCCCTTACCCGCCTTCTGGCTTTTAGCGATGAGGTAAAGTATGCCGGAAGGGATCCCTACACCAGCCGCAAGAAAGAAGACCTGGAACTGGCCCAGGGGGTTTTAAATTTTATGGAAAGGCACTACCGGGAGATCTGGTCCAGCCAGGACGGGGCCAAAAAGCCTAAGGCCGGAGGGGAAAGCCGTGTGGACCGTTGAAGAGCCCCTCTATCTTTTTCTTCTTTTCCTTTTTATACCCGGAATCTACCTGGTTCACCTTTGGCCCCGCCGGGGCGGGGTTTTTGATTTTTCCTTCGGCCTGTGGGGAGGGGAGTCCTTTCAGCCCCCCCTGCCGTTTTTAAGGGGCCTGGGGATAACCGCGGCGGTTCTCCTTTGGACGGGGATTGGCTGCCTCGTGCTGGCCCTGGCCGGACCGGTCCGGGTTGAGAAGGAGAGGATTTACCTAAACCAGGGCATTGATATTCTCTTTGTTCTGGATGAATCCCCCAGCATGGGGGCCGAAGACTTTGCCCCCCTCAACCGCTTTGAAACCGCCAAGGAGCTGATTGCCCAATTTGTCCGCCGCCGGGAAAATGACGCCCTGGGGCTGGTTACCTTTGGGGATCAGGCGGTTTTGCGGGTTCCCCCCACGGCGGACTACCGGGATTTTCTGGCCCGGCTGGAGGAACAAAAGCTCGGCCCCCCCGGCCGAAGCACCTCCCTGGGCCTGGGCCTGGGGGTGGCCGCCCTGCACCTGCAGCATTCCTCCGCCCCCCGGCAGGTAATCGTGCTTTTAACCGACGGAGAAAATAACTCCGGCGAAATCTCCCCCCAGGCCGCCGCCGGCATCGTGGCCAGCCGGGGAATTGTTACCTACACCATCGGCATTGGCAGCTTGGGGGAGGTTCCCATGACGGCGGCATTTGAATCCGGGCGGGTTTATGAGGGTTACTACCAAAGCCACTATAACGAAGAGCTGCTCCGGGAAATTGCCCGGATTACCGGGGGGCGTTTTTTTTCCGCCTCCGGGGCCGGGGCTTTGGACCAGGTGTTTCAAACCATCGATTCCCTTGAGTCCGCCGAAAGCCGGATTAGAATCAGGGCCATTCCCATTCCCGCCCACCGCAGCGCCATTTATCTCGGCCTTATTTTAATTCTTTCCTCATACGCCATAAGCCGGCTTTTGCTTAGGGAGGTTATCTAGGATGAGCCTCCGCCACCCCGAAGTTTTCCGCCTCCTTTTTTTTCTCGTTCCCCTTTTGGCTTTAACGGCCATGGGATACTTTTCGGGAAGAAAGGCGGCGGTGCGCCTTAGGGGAGGGTGGCGGGGAAAGGAAACCCGGGATATTTACTTTGTCCGCTGGTTTTTTTCTTCCCTGGGGCTGGGGCTTTTTGCCTTGTTCACCATTTTGTCCCTGGCCGGCTTTTCGGGAAAGATAAAACGGGAGTCCTTTGCCGCCACAGGGTGGGACACCATTTTTGTGCTGGACATTTCCCGGAGCATGTATGCCCAGGATACCCCTCCTTCCCGCCTGGAAAGGGGACGCAGCCTGATCCACGGGATTACCGACAGCCTGGACTCCGGCCGCTTCGGCCTGGTGGTTTTCCGGGGCGAGGCTTCCCGGCTCTTTCCCCTTTCAGAAGACAAAGAAGGATTGATCAACTATGTCCACTATTTAAGCCCCGACCTGGTTACCAGTCCGGGGACCGGCTTGAACGGGGGCTTAAAGGCCGCGGTGGAAAGTTTTGTTGACGGCAGGGAAACCCGGCGGCGGATTATCCTGCTAAGCGACGGAGGGGAGGACCCCCTGGATTATTCCCGGATTTACAACTGGCTTAAGGATCGCAAGGCGGACTTGACGGTGATTGGCCTGGGCCGGACCGGGGGGAGCGAAATTCCCCTGGCCGGGGGAGAGTGGGTAACCGGACCCGAAGGCCGCCGGGTGGTGAGCCGGCTTAATGAAACCCTATTAACCCGGCTTGCCGAGACCTGCCAGGGGCGCTACTATCATGGCGAAGACCCCCGGCTTTTTTCCAGCCTGCTGGAGGACTACCTGGCCCCCCAGGGAACCCCGGAATCAGGCTATATTGAAACTCCGGGGGACGGGTTTAGGCCCTACCTTTTTTTAGCCCTTTTAGCCCTGGTCCTTCATTTAGGCGCCCGGATAAAACCATGGTAAAAAAGCCCCTCCCCCTTTGCCTTTGTTTCTCCGCCCTTGGTTTGCTCTTTTCCTGCGGCGAATTTCGGGCCTCCTACCAGGTTGTCCGGGGCAACTATAACTACCTCCGGGGGGACTACCAGCAGGCCAACATCCGTTACCTGGAGGCATCGGAATGGGAGGGGGAGCCGGAGATTATTGCCTACAACCTGGGCACGGTTTACCAGGCCCTGGGGGAAACCCGCTCGGCTCAGGAGCAGTGGCAGGGAATTGATCCCGGGGACAACAAGGTCCTGGCCTACAACCTGCTTTACAACCGGGGAATCGTGGACTACCAAACGGGAAACTACCAGGGGGCTTACGAGGCTTTCCGGCAGGCCCTGATTTTAGACCCCACAAGCCTCAACGCCAAAATTAACCTGGAACATGCCCTGCGAAAACTTAACGTTGCCGAACAGGAAACCTCTCAAGCTCCGGCCCCGGTTCCCCGGCCGGAGGAGAATTCCGAAGAGGTCCAGCGGATTCTGGATTACCTTAGGCGGATTGAACCGGTTCAGATTCCCCGGAGTCCCGCAAGGCAAAACGAGGGGGTTGAGGATTGGTAAAGCGAATTTTTCCGGTTCTTTTGGTTTTCACCTGCCTTATTCCGGAGCTTTTTCCCCAAAGCCAAACCTTGCCCCGGATTGTCTCGCTGACCCTGACGCCCAACCCCGGCGCGGCGGGCCAGGACATAACCCTATCGGCAATCCTTACCGGCCTCAAGACCCAGGATACCCAGCCCCTTTCCGCCTCCCTGCCCCGGGGCCTTAGCCTTTATCGGGGCCCCTCGGTGCAGCCGACGGTTATCCCTCCGGGGCTTTTTGACGGCGGCCCTTCGGAAACCGGGGGGGTCCGGATCCAGTGGGTTTTTAGGGCCGCCGAAGGGGGGCGCTACATCCTGCCGGGTTTTGATATCCGGACCCCCGAAGGAACCCTCAGTACCGGCGCCCTCATGGTTGAAGTGGGGGTTTATCAAAACCGGGAACTTATCGTCCCCCTCCGGGTGGCATGGAACGGCCCCGGCGCGCCGGTTTGGACCGGAGAGGTTATTCCCCTGATCCTGGAGGTCCTCCGGGAAAGGGAGATTAGTTTGGTGGATTCCGTTTTTCTCAGGCCCCCGGCTTCGGGATTGTGGGACAGCCAGGTTTCCCTGGGGGAGATTCTTTCGATCCGGGAGGAGGGGATTGCGGTTTACCAGATCCCCGTGGCCTCCTGCCTCTTTACCCCCACGGAAGGGCGCAGCGTGGTGATTCCCCCCGCCCGGGTTGTTTCCGGAAAAAGAAGCGGAACCTCGGCGGCCCTTAATCTTACGGTGCTGCCCCTTCCCCAGGAGCTTGCCTCTACCGGAGCGATAGGGCAGTTTGAGCTTTCCCTCCTTCCCGAGGGGGAAACCCTAACCCCCGGAGACGAGGCGCTCTTTTATCTCCGGCTGACAGGACGGGGAAACCTGAACTACCTAAGGATACCGGAACTGGAATTTTCCGGGGCGGAGGTTCTCTCGGTTTTAGAATCCCAGAACTGGACCGCCACTCCCCAGGGTTACGAAGGCTACCGGCAGGTAAACTACCTGGTAACCCTGGGGGAGGGAGAGGAATTAACGGTCCGGGTTCCCCCCTTTCCTTACCTGGACAAAACTGCCTCCCCCCAGGTGCGCCTCATTCCCCCGTCGGTTTCCCGCTTTTCCCTGACTTCCCACGCCGGGGGAAGGGAAAACCCGGAGGCGGCCCCCTATCCCGATCTGCTTCCCCCCCGGCAGGAGTTTCTTTATCATGGGGATTTTCGCCGAAACCAGAGCCTGCTTTTTCTCTTTCTGCCGGGGCCGGTTTTTTACCTCCTGGCCATTCTCCTGGGCCGCAAACCCGGCGGCCCGGCCGCTCCGGCGATTCTCCTCATAGCCCTGGGGGCGGTTTTTTTGACCTCCGGGGCCGCCCCGGAAAAGGAAAACCCGGAGGCGGAACTCCTGGCCGCCTATGGGCGCGCCGGGGAACTTTACCGGCAGGGCCGCTTCGACCAAACCCTGGAGGCCCTGACGGAGTTGGATTCCGCCTTTGGGGACCAGGGCTTTCACCATTTTAACCGGAGTTTAGCCCAATATAAGAGGGAAAACCTTCCCGCCGCCCTCTTTGAGATTCACCGGGGAATTCGGCTTTCCCCCATGGATTCCCGGTTTAGAAACCTCCTGACCTTTCTGGAAACCCAGGGGGAAATCGTCAATTCCTATCCCCCCATGGTGAACCTGGATATCCGCCTTCTGTTTCTCCTCTTTGCCCTGGGGATCAACGTGGCGGCCCTCCTGGGAGGGCTGTACCAGCTAAAACCCGGGGGCGGGCTTATTGTTTCCACCATTTTGTCCCTGGCCTTTACCTTGACCGCCGCGGCCCTGGGGGGGGCGGCCTGGGCCTCCGAAGGGGCGCCCCGGGGCTTAGTTTACTATCCCCCCTCCGCCGGGGTGGAGGCCGGAAAAAGCCCTTCCGCCGGAGAAGGGGTGTTCCTAAAACAGATTCCCCGGCAAGCCGGAGGAGACTGGCTGCCCCTGAGGAACGGCTGTCTGGTGCGGATTAGGAGCCGGGCCCAGGGGTTTGCCCTGGTGGAAACCGGCAGCGGGCTTAAAGGGTGGATCGAGGAGGGCTGTCTTTTGCTGCTGGAGGAGGATTTATGAAAAATCCCATGGATCGCTGGCTGGAGATCTATCCCCCTTCCGGGGATTCCCGCAAACCCGGAGAGGACCCGCCGCCCCCCCGGCTTTCCCCCAAAATGCAGGCCAGGCTGCCCGTGGATGACGAAATAGACCTCCACGGCCTCACCGCCGCCGAAGCGGAAACCCGGTTGAATGGGTTTCTTGCCGAGGCCCTCCGGGAGGGATGCCGGAAAGTTCTTATCATCCACGGTAAGGGCCGGCGCTCCCCGGGGGAGAGGCCCGTACTCAAAGAGCTGGTCCGGCAAATCATTAAAAACTGGGCTTGGACGGACTACTGGGGAACCGCAGACCCTCCCCAGGGCGGAGAGGGGGCTTCCTGGGTGATTTTAAAGACTACCGGACCCGGTAGATGATCCTGCCCCGGGTGAGATCGTAGGGGGAAAGGGCTACCCTAACCTGATCTCCCGGAACGATACGGATGTAGTGCTTTCGCATTTTGCCCGAAAGATGGGCTAAAATAACATGATTATTTTTAAGTTCCACCCGGAACATGGTGTTGGGAAGGGATTCCCGAACCACTCCTTCCACTTCTATTGCTTCTTCTTTTGCCACAGCCGCTCCCTAAATGAGGTTATTCAGTCTATCCTGAAATATGTCATATTACCGGAAAGGAGCCCCTTTGTCAATACGGGGACGCAGGGTTGATCCTTGTCCCTATAAATTCTATAGTATTTTATGCAGCTTACAGAACTGGCGGACTATCTTTCCGCCCTCCTGGACCTGGGGCGGTTTGAAAAAGCCGACCCTTCCCTCAACGGTCTGCAGGTGGGGGAGGAAAAGGAAATCCACAGGGTGGCCCTGGCGGTGGATGCCTGCGGGGAAAGTTTTGAACGGGCCAGGCTGGCCGGGGCGGACCTTTTGGTGGTCCATCATGGCCTGTTTTGGGGCGCCCCCCGGCGGCTTACCGGGGAGTTTTACCGGCGGATAAAAACCCTGGTGGAGTCCGGCTTGGCCCTCTATGCGGCCCACCTTCCCCTGGACGCCCACCCCGAGCTGGGCCACAATGCGGTTATGGCCGCCCGGCTGGGCCTGCAAGACCTAAGCCCCTTTGGGATTTACCGGGGGCTGCCCATCGGTTTTAAAGGAAGGCTCGCAGAGGAGGCGGACCTGGAAACCCTCTTAAACCGGCTGGGTTTGAATTCCGCCGGCTGCCCGGCGGTTTTTCCCTTTGGGCCGGAGGGGATTCGGACCGTGGGCCTCATCTCCGGGGCCGCCGCGGGGGATGTGGAGCAGGCCATTGATGAAGGGCTTGACCTTTTTATTACCGGCGAGGCCTCCCATCAAATTTATCATACCTGCCTGGAAGGAAAGATTAACTTTGCCGCGGCGGGGCATTATTTTACCGAGACCTTTGGTCTTGAGGCTCTGGCCAAAAGGATAACCGGAGAAACGGGGCTGGGCACGGTTTTTCTGGATGTTCCCACGGGGCTCTAAATAAAAGCGTAGGAAAGCAGATGGACCAACAAGGCCAAACCGGGACGACTCCCAACGAAACAATCCGGGCCGGGGAAACCTCCCCCAAACCCAAAAAAGAACCTCCGGGCAGGCCGAAGGTTCCTGCGCTTCCCCTTATTATCGGGGGGGTTGTTTTTCTTTTGGATCAGATCAGCAAAATTCTGGTGGTTCGCCTTATTCCTCCCCGGACGGTGGGGCTTGCCCTGTTTAATGATTTTATAAGAATCATCCACGTCCGCAATCCGGGGATTGCCTTTTCCCTGGGCAACACTCTGCCCGAATTTATCCGCCGCCCGGTTTTTATTGTTCTTCCCCTCCTGCTGCTGGGGGCTATGGTGGTTTACTATGTCCGGTCCCAGGACCTGTCCCGGCTGCAGCGCTTTGCCCTGGGGGGCATCCTGGGAGGCGGTTTAGGCAACATCGCGGATCGAATCTTCCGTCCCCTGGGGGTGGTGGATTTTCTGGATTTTAAGTTTTTCGGCCTTCTGGGCATGGAACGCTGGCCTACCTTTAACCTGGCGGACAGCGCCGTGGTGGTTTCCACCTTTCTCCTGATAATCAGCCTCGCCATTGAAACCCGCCTGCGGGGGCGGGAAAAATGATTCCCCGGCGGCTTTGGCTTTTTGCCGCCCTCCTGCTCTTTAATCTGGCTTTTATCGGCGCAGGGCTTTTGATTGGCCTGTGGGCCCTGGCCTGGCTTTTTAAGAACCTGGCCTTGGGCCGGGCGGCGGGGGTCCTCCTGTTCCTGATCTTAGGGGGAACCCTGTGGGCGGACTTTATCGTAAGCCGCCGCCTTTTCCGGCGTTTTAAGGATATTCCGCTACAGAAGGGCTAAA